>NZ_SGTY01000006.1:0-220579 GCF_005435095.1 Halorubrum sp. CGM5_25_10-8B
GCCCCGCACCTCGCGCCTCCCCAGCCTCGTCAGTCGCCTCCGCTTCGCTCCGGCGACTGACTCCCTCGCGCGGTGCTGTCTCGCGGCCGCCGATGACGGCCGCTCGTCGGCACGCGCCACCGCAGAAGATTTTCGAGGTCTGCGTCGCCTATCGCAGGAACTCGATCGCGGCGCCCTGCCCGAAGCCGACGCAGAGCGTCGCGAGCCCGCGGTCGGCGTCCTGTTTTTGCATCTCGTGGAGCAGCGTCACGGGGAGGCGCGCGCCCGAGGCGCCGAGCGGGTGGCCGATGGCGATGGCCCCGCCGTTGACGTTGTACTGGTCCTCGTCGATGCCGAGCTCGCGCCGCGAGTACTCGCACTGGGAGGCGAACGCTTCGTTGAGTTCGACGAGGTCGTAGTCGTCGATGTCCGTGCCCGCGCGGTCGAGCAGGCTCCGGGTGGCGGGCACCGGGCCGATCCCCATCACGGTGGGGTCGACGCCGGCGACCGCGTTCGTGCCGACCTCGGCGAGCACGTCGAGCCCGTGCTCCTCCGCGAACGCCTTGCTCGTGACGACGGTCAGCGACGCGCCGTCGGAGATCTGCGAGGAGTTCCCCGCGGTGACGCTGCCGTCGCCGGTGAAGGCGGGCGGCAGGTCGGCGAGCTTCTCGGCGGTCGTGTCCGGGCGGATCCCCTCGTCCGCCTCGACGAGCCCGTCGTCCGTCTCGACGGGGACGATCTCGTCGTCGAAGCGGCCCGACTCGGTCGCCTCGGCGGCGCGCTGGTGACTACGGGCGGCGTACTCGTCTTGGGCCTCGCGGCTCACCTCGTACTCCTCGGCGACCTTCTCTGCGGTCATCCCCATCTGGAGCTGGAAGATGTTGTACTGTTCAGACAGCTCCGGGTGGAGGTGTTCGTAGGAGTCGCCGTCCATCGGGACGCGGCTCATGTTCTCGACCCCGCCCGCGATGATACACTCGCGGTTCCCGGCGGCGATCGCGTCCGACGCCGAGATGATCGCCTGCATCGAGGAGGCGCACCAGCGGTTGATCGAGGTGGCGGGCACCGACTCACCCAGCTCCGAGAGGAGGGCGATGACGCGCGCGACGTTGTTGTCCTGCTCGGTGCGCTGCTGTGCGACCCCCCACATCAGGTCGTCGACGTGGTCGCTCGTCAGCCCCGTCTCGTCGAGCGCATGGTCGATGAGCGTCGTCGAGAGGTCCTCGCTGCGGACGTCCTCGTAGACGCCGCCGTCTTTCCCCTGCGGTGTTCGGTAGGCGGCCGCGATCACGGGCGTGGTCTCGTCTGTCATGAACGATCACAAGCCCGACGACGTATTAAAACGCCGTGGAACGAGCGAGAATCGATCCGAAGTTTATCGTTTACGCTCCAGCAGGCTCTCGCCGGTCATCTCATCGGGACGGTCACGCTCCATCAGGTCGAGCAGCGTCGGGGCGATGTCGCACAGCGACCCGCCCTCGCGGACCCGCTTCGCGCCGTCGTCGCCGTCGGGCGTCAGGTAGACGAACGGGACCGGGTTGTACGTGTGGGCGGTGTGGGGGTCGTCCGCGGTACCCATGTCGTCGGCGTTGCCGTGGTCCGCGGTGACGACCGCGTGCGCGCCGGCGTCGGCGATCGCGGAGAGCAGGCGGTCGAGCTGGGCGTCGACGGCCTCGACCGCCTCGACGGCCGCCTCGAAGTCGCCGGTGTGGCCAACCATGTCGGGGTTCGCGTAGTTCAACACAAGCAGGTCGGGGTCGTCCGACGCGATGGTCTCGACGGCCTCGTCGGTCACCTCGGGCGCGGACATCTCCGGCTGCTGATCGTACGTCGGCACGTCCGGGCTCTCGACGATCGTCCGGATCTCGCCCGGGAACTCCACCTCTCGGCCGCCGTTGAGGAAGTAGGTGACGTGAGGGTACTTCTCCGACTCCGCGATCCGGAGCTGCGTGCCGCCGGCGTCCGCGACGACCTCGCCGATCGTGTTCGCGGGGATCTCCGGCGGGAACGCCACCGGGAACTCAAACGTCTCGTCGTACTCGGTCATCGTCGTCATGCGGACCTCGGGCTGGCCGAGGTCGAACTCCCACTCGGGCCGCGTGTCGGTCAGCATCCGGACCAGCTGTCGGGCGCGGTCGGCGCGGAAGTTGAAGAATATCACCGCGTCGCCGTCGGCGAGGGCGGGCTCGTCGGCGACGAGCGTCGGCTCGACAAACTCGTCCGTCTCCCCGCGGGCGTGTGCCTCGCGGGCGGCCGCAACCGCGCTCTCGGCCTCGTTCGGGGCCTCGCGACCGACGATGGCGTCGTACGCCTTCTTCGTCCGCCCCCAGTTCTCGTCGCGGTCCATCGCGTGGTAGCGCCCCGTCACGGTCGCGACGTGACCGGTGCCGCGCTCGTCGGCCTTCGCGGTCACGTCGGCGAGGAACTCGTCGGCGATCTCCGGGGCCGTGTCGCGGCCGTCGGTGAACGCGTGGCTCGTGGCGGGCACGCCCGCGTCGGCCGCGGCGTCGATCAGCGCGAGCAGGTGTTCCACGTCCGAGTGGACGCCGCCGTCGGAGACGAGCCCCATGAAGTGGACGCGGCCGCCGGTCGAGTCCGCGTGGTCGAGCGCGGCCGCGACCGCGTCGTTGTCCGAGAGCGACCCCTCCCCCAGCGCGTCCGTGATCCGGGTGTACGCCTGCTTGACCACCCGCCCCGCGCCGATGTTGAGGTGGCCGACCTCGGAGTTGCCCATCTGTCCCTCCGGGAGCCCAACGCGCCGCCCGTGAACCACGAGGCGGCCGTCGGCCCCGCGCTCCGTCGCCGCGTCGAACGTCGGCGTGTCGGCCGCCTTCACGGCGTCGCGGCGGTCGTGGTCGCCGAGCCCCCAGCCGTCGAGGATAACGAGTGCCGTCTCCATACCGCAGCGTGCCGCCCGGAGGCTAACTACCCTTCGATGGGCGGCATCTCGCTCGCTGCCGCTCGCGTCACGTCCCGGTCGTTCGCTCCGCGTCCCGGGGGTTTACCTCATGTCCCAGCTGTTCACGCCACGTCCCGATCCTCGTCGGCGTGCGAGCGGACCCACAGCTCCCCGATCCGCGAGAGGCTCGTCCGGTAGGACTTCCCGTGCTCCTCGCGTTCGATGTACCCCTTCCCGCCGGGACCGAGCCGGTCGACGTTGTAGATCACCTTCGAGCGGAACGAGTCCGTGTACTCCTCGTTGAGCTCGGCCGCGAGCGTCTCCGCCAGCTCGGAGACGGACTCGAACTCGCCGTGCTCGCCGAGCGTGAACAGCACCAGCTCCTCGAACGGCTTGACGTTCTGGAAGGAGGCGACCGGCAGCTCGATCACGTGGCGGTCGCCGATCCGCTTCGCGCCGATGGTGGTGCCGCGCTCGTCGAACTCCGCGAGGAGGTCCGTGGTGCTCGCGAGCCGATCGGCGACGCGGTCGGGATCGACGTCCGCGAGCGCGTCGGCGTCGCTCCCCTGGTCGAGGTCGCGCAGGAGGTCGCGGGTCGCGCGGAGTTCCTCCGCCAACTCGGTTTCGAGGTACTTCTCGGGGGCGGTGTAGTAGGTGTGGATGCGGTCGCGGTCCGCCTGCCGCTCGACCATTATCGAGTGGGCCGCGGTCGCGAACGCGAAGGAGACGGGCCGGGGCATCGAACAGAGGTTCACCCACACCTCGCGCTCGTCGGACTCGTCGACTCCCTCCTCGCGATCGAGTTCAGCGTTGATCAGGTCGAAGGCGCGCTCGAAGGCGGCGTCGTAGTCGTACACGTCATCCAACTGCTCGCGGACCGTCTCCGCGCCGAGCAGGTTCTGGAAGTCCTGTTCCAGTTTGCGCGCGATGTTGCGCGAGTACTCGACGTTGGCCTCGCTGCCGACCGTCCCCTCCAAGAGGATCACCCGGTCGACGTCGAACTGGTCCCGGATGAGGGGGGCGATCATCCGGTCGTAGTCGAACCCGACGGGCACGACGTGGGTCTGCATACCCTGACCGTGGGTGTGGGATTCATAAAAACCACCAGATCACTCCGCGACGCGAGCGGTCGCGAACGGAGCCGACCTCGCCGCCGGCGCCCGTCTCGCCGCCGGCGAGCTACCCGTCGCTTCCCGTCCGGAACGACAGGTCGAGCGCCGGCGCGGAGTGGGTGAGCCCGCCCATCGAGATCACGTCCACCCCGGTCGCGGCGTAGTCCGGGACGGTCTCGACTGTGATCCCGCCCGACGCTTCGGTCAGCGCGTCTCCGTCCGCGGCGGCCACGCGCTCAGCCGCCGCCGTCGTCTCCGGGGGCGCCATGTTGTCGAGCAGGACGACGTCGGCGCCGGCCGCGGCGGCGCGCGCGGCGGCGTCCGGGCCCTCGACCTCGACCTCGACGCCCGTCGCGAAGGAGGCGCGCTCGCGGAAGCGCTCGATCGCCTCCGTCAGCCCCAGCTCCGCGACGTGGTTGTCCTTGACCATGACCATGTGCGAGAGGTCAAGGCGGTGGGTGTCGCCGCCGGCGGCCGCGACCGCGCGCTTCTCGACCCCGCGGAGTCCGGGCGTGGTCTTGCGGGTCGCCGCGACTCGGACGTCCGGGTCGACCTCGCGGGCGGCCGCGACCGCGGCGAAGGTCCGCGTCGCCACTCCCGAGGCGTGTGCCGCGACGTTCACGGCGACGCGCTCGCCGCGGAGGACCGCCTGTGCCGGTCCCGCGACCCGCAGCAGCGCGTCGCCGGGCTCGACCGCGGTCCCGTCCGCGACGCGCTCGGTCACGGTCGCGTCGAGGTAGTCGAACACGGCGCTCGCGGCGTCGACGCCGGCCGCGACGCCGGACTCTTTCGCGACGAGCCGACCGCTCGTCTCGCCCGGCACGTCGTTCGTCACGTCGTGGTGCCCCACGTCCTCGCGGAGCCAGCGCTCCACGTCGGCGTCGGTGAGCATCAGTCGTCGGCCGCCGGCCCGGGTTCGGCGGGCTCGGCGTCGTCCGCGACGTAGTGCGTCCCGACGCTCTCGTCGTTCGCCAGCGCCTGTCGCGTCACCAACAGCGCCGTCACGGTCGCGTTGCGGAGCTCGTACAGCGAGCGCGAGGTCCGCGTCCGGACGTAGGCGTCGACCTCGCCCTTGAGCCGCCGCAGGACGTCGAGCGCCCGTCGGAGGTCGGCGGGGTCGCGCTCGATCCCGACGTGCTCTCCCATCACTCGGCGGAGTCGGCGGAACTTCTCGCGGGCGAACGCTGACGGGAGGTCGGGGTCGCGGTCCAGTAGGTCCGGGGGCGCGACCCGCTCTGGGTCCGCCGGCGCCCCGTCGGAACCTGCCGCCTCGGCCGCGTCGGCGCCCGCCCGGAGCCCCCAGACGAGCCCTTCGAGGAGGCTCGTGGAGGCGAGCCGGTTCGCGCCGTGGACGCCGGTCCGCGCGCACTCGCCGACGGCGTAGAGCCGGTCGAGGGTCGTCCGCCCGCGGTCGTCGACGGCGACGCCGCCGCAGAGGAAGTGTTCGGCGGGCGCGACGGGGATCCCCTCGTCGGGATCGACGCCGCGGTCGGCGCACTTCTCGGCGAGCCCGGGGAACGCGCCCGCGAAGTCGAGCGCTCCCACGTCGAGGCGAACCTCGCCCGTGGCGTCGCGCTCGGCGGCCACGGCCCGCGAGACCACGTCGCGCGGCGCGAGTTCGGCGTCGTCGTGGTACTCCGGCATGAACCGCTCGCCGTCGCCGTTGCGCAGTAGCGCGCCCTCACCGCGGACCGCCTCGCTGACCAGGAACCCCTCCTCGTTCGGGCCCGCGTCGTACGCCGTCGGGTGGAACTGGACGAACTCCATGTCGGTCACGTCGGCGCCCGCGAGCGCGGCCATCGCGACCCCGTCGCCGGTGGCGCCGCGCGGGTTCGTCGAGCGCGGGAACAGGTCGCCGACTCCGCCGGTCGCGAGCACGGTCGCGTTCGCGTACATCGGGACGCGACCGTCGTCCGACGCCACGACGGCCCCGTGGACCCGCCCCTCGCGCGTGATCAACTCCAGCGCGGTCGCGTCGTCGACGACCTCGACGCCGTCGCGTCCGTCGAGGTGGTTCAACAGCGGGACGTGGACGTACTCGCCCGTCGCCGCGCCCACGTGGAGGATCCGGTCCTCGCTGTGGGCGGCCTCGCGGCCGTAGTCGAACGCGTCGGCGCCCGTCTCGCGGTCGAACTCGACGCCGAGCGTGTCGACGAGCACGTCCCGGACGGCGCCGTCGGCGTTCTCGACGAGCACGTCGACCGCGTCCGGGTCGGCCGTCCCGTCCGAGGCCGCCAGCACGTCGCGCTTGAACCGCTCCGGTCGGTCGCGGGCGACGGCGATCCCGCCCTGCGCCCACCACGACGCGGCGTCCGCGGGGCGCGTGGCCTTCGTCGCCACCGTCACTTCGCGCCCCTCGCGCGCTGCGGCGAGCGCGGCCGTCAGGCCGGCGATCCCCGAGCCGACGACCAGCACGTCTGCGGTCTCGTGGCCCGTCATCTCACACCTCCAGCATGCGGTCGAGCGCGGCGCGCGCGAGCTCCTTCTCCCCGGGCGCGACCTCGACGACGTTGCGCTCGCGTCCGGCGGCCAGCTCTTCGAGCACCCACGCGAGGTAGTTCGGGTCGATCTGGCGCATCGCGTTACAGTCCATACACGCCTCGCCGCACAGCGGGACGACGTTCACCTCCGGGTGCCACCGCTGGAGGTGGCGGGTCAGGTGGACCTCGGTGCCGATCGCCCACGTCTCGCCGGGGTCGGCCTCGGCGACGGTCTCGCGGATCGTCGCGGTGGAGCCGACCACGTCCGCCGCCTCGACGACCTCCCGGCGGCACTCGGGGTGGACGACGACTCGCGCGTCCTCGTGGTCCGCCCGGACCTGCTCGACGTGCGACGGGCTGAACCGTTCGTGAACCTGACAGTAGCCGTCCCAGAGGATCACGTCGTTGTCGACGACCGCCGCCGCGTCGGCGGAGGCGGCGTCCCACGGGTCCCACTCGGCGATCTCCTCTTCGAGCCCGAGCCGGTGGGCGGTGTTCTCCCCCAGGTGCTTGTCGGGGAGGAACAGCACTTTGTCGCCCTCGTCGAGGGCGTACTCGAAGGCGCGGTGGGCGTTCGAGGAGGTACACACCAAGCCGCCGTGCTCGGCGCAGAACGCCTTGAGGTCGGCGTAGCTGTTCATGTAGGTGACCGGTACGACGTCCGCGTCGGTCGCGGCCGTCAGCTCCGCCCAGGCCGCGTCGACCTGGAGCGCCTCGGCCATCCCCGCCATCGGGCACGACGCCTCCATGCTCGGGAGGACGACCGTCTGGTCGTCGTCGGTGATGATGTCGGCGGACTCGGCCATGAACGTGACCCCGCCGAAGACGACGTACTCCGCGTCGGCCGCGGCGGCCTCCTTGCTCAGCTGGTAGGAGTCGCCGACGAAGTCCGCGTGCTCGACGATCTCGCGTCGCTGGTAGTTGTGGCCGAGGATTACCACGTCGTCGCCGAGCGCGTCCAGCGCCCCCTCGATCCGTCGCGTTCGCTCGGCCTCGTCGAAGTCGCGGTATTCAGGCGGAAGCTGTTCGAGATTATCGTACTTGAAGAGACTGAGTTCGGTATCGAACTCAGCGGTTTCCATTGCTGTCATAGTGTATTTTCGTCGCGTACTTTCTCACAGACTCGTATAGTGAAAAGATTTTGTCTTCAATAACCTTGTTCGACTGATTACAAGCTCTTTGAGTTCGTTCAGGTGCGCTATTTTCAAACAGCTCGGGCGGTCTCGCCAGCGATCTCGGGAGCGCGGGCCGGTGACCACTCCCCGGGGGCCGCGAGCCCGACAGACCCCGAGTGCGGTAGGAACTCCCCGCCGCGGGCGATCCGCCGAGCGAGCGCGCCTCGTGATTCCCGGGATTCGCGGCCCTCGGGATTCGCCGCGCGAGTGCCGCCTCCCTTACGGTTATGACGTGTCATACCGTACCACTATGCGGTATGGCGCAAACAGAGGTCAAAGAGGAACTGTACGTCGACCAGTACACGCTCGGCCTCGTCGGGCCCGACCAGGAGTGGGCCGGGACGGTCGCCGACGGCGGCCGGGTGACGACGTACACGCCGCCGGGCTGTTGGGGGCCGATGGTGACGCCGTCGTTCCGCGGCGGCCACGAGGTGACGCGCCCGATCCGCGTCGAGGGCGCCGAGGTCGGCGACGCGGTCGCGATCCACATCCGCGACGTGGAGGTGACGAGCATGGCGACCAGCACGGGCTCGATGGCGGAGCGGGACGAGGCGTTCGGCGACGACCCCTTCGTCGACCACCGCTGTCCCGAGTGCGGGACGACGTGGCCCGACTCCGTCGTCGAGGGCACCGGCGAGGACGCGATCCGCTGCGCGGAGTGCGGCGCCAACGCCTCCTCGTTCGGCTTCGAGTACGGGTACACCGTCGCGTTCGACCACGAGAACGCGGTCGGGATCACCCTCGACAAGGACGGGGCCCACGAGCTCGCGACCGACGCGGAGCGCGTGATGGACATTCCCGAGAACGCCCGCCAACACCCGATCCTGCTGTACGAGCCGGACGGGATGCCCGGAACGCTGGGTCGCCTCCGCCCGTTCATCGGGAACATCGGCACCACGCCGCCGGTCACCATGCCCGACTCGCACAACGCCGGCGACTTCGGGCAGAACCTGATCGGCGCCGACCACGACTACGGCGTCGAGACAGAGGACGACCTCGACCTGCGCACCGACGGCCACATGGACGTGCCCGAGGTCCGCGCGGGCGCCACGCTGATCTGCCCCGTCGTCGTCGACGGCGGCGGGGTCTACGTCGGCGACCTCCACGCGAACCAGGGTGACGGCGAGCTCTCCCTCCATACCACCGACGTGAGCGGGACCGTCACGATGGACGTGGAGGTGATCGAGGACGTCGACCTCGACGGCCCCGTCCTCCTGCCGAACGAGGAGGACCTCCCCTTCATCAGCGCGCCCTACAGCGACGAGGAGATCGAGGCGGGCGACGACCTCGGAGACGAACACGGCGTCGACATCGACACCGACGCCGCCCCGATACAGGTGATCGGCTCGGGCGCGACCGCCAACGACGCCACGCAGAACGCCTTCGACCGCGCCGGGACGCTGCTCGGCATGAGCGAGGGCGAGGTCCGCGCCCGATGTACGTTCACTGGGGGCGTCCAGATCGGCCGGCTGCCGGGCGTCGTCCAGCTCGACATGCTCGTGCCCGCGGACGTGCTGGAGGAGTCCGGCCTCGGCGACGTGACGCGCGAACAGTACGGGCTGTAAGTCGGAGCGTCCGTCGCCGCGGTCGATCGCCTCGCTATTGCTGCCGGCGGACCGACGGCACACACCGGCAGAGCCCCGGTCGCTCGCCGATAGGTTACTGCTGGCCGAGCGGTGACGACTACCGCAATATCCTCCGGCCTCGTGCCCGACGCCTCTCACCGCCGCGCCCGCCCGCGCCCGGCGGTCGTCCGCGACGGCCCCGCCGGGATCCGGCGCGTCGGCCCCTGTGACTCCGCCCTCTCTCGCAGGCGCTCGACGCGCTCGTCGGTCGACGGGTGCGTCGATAGCCAGCGCTCGGCCGCCCCGTCGGTCCGCTTGTGCGTCGAGAACGGGGCGAACGACCACGTCGGATCGGTCGCGCGCTCGATCCGGCGGAGCGCCCGCGCGAGCGCCACCGGGTCGCCGGTCACCTCGGCCGCGCGGTCGTCGGCCGCGAACTCCCGCTTGCGCGACCGCGAGCGAGCGACGAGCGTCGCGAGGACGAATCCGGCGAACAGCGCGCCTGCGAGCGCCCGGTGGAGCCGCGCGAAGGGGCCGGACCGGTCGCCCGGTCGCCCGCGGATCCACGCCGACGCGGCGGCGAGCCCCGACAGCGCGAGCAGCGCCGGGAGGGCCACCACGGTGGCGATCCCGACCAGCGAGCGCCCGATCCCGTCGGCCATCGCGATCGCGAAGCCGTCGTTCCCCTCCAAGTGCGCCAGCTCGTGCGCGAAGATTGCCTCGATCTCGCGGGGGGCGAGCAGCCGGAACAGCGACCGGTCGATCACCAGCGCGCCGCCGTCCGCCCCGCCCCCGACCGCGAACGCGTTCGGCGCGCGGGCGTCGGTGACGTACAGCTTCGGGCGCGCGACGTCCATCCGCGCCGCGAGCGAGTCGACCCGGCGGTGGAGGTCCGGCGCCCGCTCCCGGGGGACGCGGTCCCCCTCCAGGTTCGCGAGGATCTGCGCGGTACCGAGCCGGTAGCTGAGGTACGCCGACCCGAGCGCGGCGGCCGCCAGCAGCGCGAGGAGGACCGGGAGCTCAGGGCGGGCGGCCCAGACCGCGCGCAGCAGGTCGGCGACGAACAGCGCCGCGGTCAGGTAGACGGCGAGCAGGGCGACGCCGACGACCGCCGCGGCCGCGCGGAACGCGAGCCGAGACATGGCCGGAGCTACGCGACGGCGGGGCAAACGCGTTGCGGCCGGGGCGGTCGCGGCGGTCGCCGGCGCCGCGTCGCGACGGCTCGCCGCCCGCGCTCTCGGCGTCCCGACCTCACCCACCCGCCACGCCGGAAGGAAAAGCGGTAATTCCCCGGCGGCGAAACCGGCTGTCATGGACGCACGCGTCCGCGAGCACGCCGAGATAATCGCCGACCACGCCACCGGCATCGAGTCGGGCGACGACGTGGTCATCCAGATGCCCAAGGAGGCCGAGGACCTCGCCGTCGCGCTCCACGAGGTCTGCGGCGACCGCGGGGCGAACCCGATCTACCTCAACTACTCGAAGCGCGCCCAGCGCGCCTTCAAGCGCTCCTCGGAGGAGTTCACCGAGCCGAGTCACCGCCGGGCGCTCTACGAGGAGGCTGACGTGTTCGTCATCGCGCGCGGCGGCGCGAACGCCACCGAGGACGCCGACATCGACCCCGAGACCAACGCCGCGTACAACCGCGCGATGGAGGACGTCAAGCGGACCCGCCTCTCGAAGACGTGGTGTCTCACGCAGTACCCGACCGCGAGCCACGCCCAGCTCGCCGGGATGAGCACCGAGGCGTACGAGAACTTCGTGTGGGACGCCGTCTCGCTCGACTGGGACGAACAGCGCGAGTTCCAGTCGAACATGGTCGAGATCCTGGACGAGGCGGACGAGGTTCGGATCGTGTCCGGCGAGGAGACCGACCTCACGCTCGACGTGTCGGGGAACTCCACGCTCAACGACTACGGCGAGGCGAACCTCCCCGGCGGCGAGGTGTTCACCGCGCCGACGCGCGACGGCGTCGACGGCGAGGTCCACTTCGACCTGCCCCTCTACCGCTACGGCCGCGAGATTGACGGGGTCCGGCTCCGGTTCGAGGACGGCGAGGTCGTCTCCCACTCCGCCGAGCGCAACGAGGATCTCCTCTCCGGCATCCTCGACACCGACGAGGGCTCGCGTCGCCTCGGCGAGCTCGGCATCGGGATGAACCGCCAGATCGACCGGTTCACCTACAACATGCTGTTCGACGAGAAGATGGGCGACACGGTCCACATGGCGGTCGGGTCGGCTTACCCGGAGACGGTCGGCGAGGAGAACGCGGTCAACGAGTCCGCCGAACACGTCGACATGATCGTCGACATGAGCGAGGACTCGGTTATCGAGGTCGACGGCGAGGTCGTCCAGCGGAACGGGACGTTCGTCTTCGAGGACGGGTTCTGAGGCGGCCGGCGTATCGAGCGCCGTCGCCGCGCGCCGCTCACGCCGACTCGGCGGCTCGCTCCGCGCTCCGGCGACCGAACGCCGCGTACGCGACGAGGAGGACGCCGAACAGCCCGACGGTGCCGAGCGCGGCGGGGACCGGGTAGTCAGCGAGCGGCGCGATCTCCCCCTCAGGCGTCCCGAACACGTCGACGACGCCGGTGCCAACCGACAGCGCGAGCACGGCGAGCCACATCGTTCCGACGGCGTACCCGAGCGGGACCAGTCGGTCCGTGCGTGCCGCGTGCGCGACGACCGCGCCGCCGCCGAGGACCGGGAGCGCGACGAGCGGGCCGGTCGGGTCGGGGAGAAGAACGCTCCCGCCGAGCGCGATCGCCGTCCAGTAGACGACGACGGCGACGGCCCTGCGGAGCGGGTCGGGGACGAACATGGCGTGAGCGTTCGGGCGGGTGGCACAAAACGGTCCGGGGCGTCCCGCCGCCCGCGCGTTCCCGCGGACACCGCGGCGACATTTATATCGCGAGGACGCGTACGGACCGGTATGCCCGAGGAAGTCATCTTCGAGTCCGAGAGCCGGCGGAGCCGCGAGGAGATTGCCGCGTACCTGCGGACGGTCGCGGACTCGCTCGACGACGGGAGCGCGATCACGCTCAGACGCGGCGAGGAGTCGACGACGCTGGACCCGCCCGCGAGACCGACCTTCGAGGTGAAGGCGGAGCGCGAGGGGGCCGCGGAAGGGCCGGGCGAGCTGAGCGTCGAGTTCGAGCTGGAGTGGGACGAGAACGGCGGCGAGGAGAGCGCGGACGGTGAGCTAGAGATCGAGTAGTCGGACTGTTCCGGGGTCGGCGACGAGAAGGGCGCGTCTCGTTCGCCCCGGCAGTCCCCCGTTCGCCGTCGACCGCCCGCCGTTCGTATATCGACCGCGTCGCGCGTGTCGCGCTACGGGACTTCGCCGGGGACCTCGACGAACGCGTCGCGTGCGGAGAGGTGATCGAGCGTGTCGTCGACCTCGACGCGGACCGACTCCATCCGGTCGAGGAGCTCCTCGTACTCGTCGGAGTTCGTCGTGCCCGCGGCCTCCAGCGCCGCCTTCTTGGAGGCGAGCGCGAAGAACTCCTGACTGCGCTCGTCGAACGCGGCGCGGTGGAGCAGCACCTCGACGAGCGTGACCAAGTCCTCCTTGGTCACCGGCTTCGTCTTGTAGTCGTCGAACGGCATCTCGACGATGTCGACGTCCGGCTCGACGGCGGTCAGCATCGCCACGCGGGCGTCGTACCCCTCGTCGCGGATCGCGTCTAACACCTCATGGCCCGACATGTCGGGCATCCGTCGGTCTAGGAGGACCACGTCAACCGCGTCGTCCATCGCGTCGAGCGCCTCCTCGCCGCCGGTCGCGATCCGAACGTCGTAGGACGGGTCGAGGTACACCCGATACAGTTCCGCGAGGTCCGGCTCGTCGTCGACCGCGAGGACGGTCGCGTCCGGATCGCCCGTCATTGGCGGGACCTCCCGGTCCGTCCCTCGCGGTTCGCGAGCGCCGGACCGGCGCGTCTACCCGCCGTTCGTGCGTCCATGAGCGGATGTTATCTCACCTCCGTCTAAAACGTTGACTCCCAATTATCGTATTTGATACCGCAGGAGGCTGAGGGCGTTCACCCCCGCTCCGGGGGCCCGGCGGTCGCGCTCGTCTCGCCGATCCAACGGTCTCTCCGTGACCCAAAGGCACATTTACGCCCGCATCCTATTCCGGATAACGAATGTCTCACAGCCCGTCACTCCCCGACCGCCCGCGGTTGGAGCTCGACCCCGAGATGAGCGACGCGGAGCGGCTGGAGGCGATCCGCCAGCACTACCGGCGGATCGTTCAGGTGAACGATGAACTGGAAGATCGGCTCGCCGACGCAGAAGGGCGCCGCGGCGAGCTGAAGGACGACGTCGAGCAGCTGAAACGCGAGAACGAGGTCCTGAAGACCTCCTCGCTGTACATCGCCTCCGTCGAAGAGATCACCGACGACGGCGTCGTGATCAAACAGCACGGCAACAACCAGGAGGTCCTCACGCAGGCCGCGACGCGGCTCGACGAGGACCTCCGTCCCGGCGACCGCGTCGCGATCAACGACTCGTTCGCGGTCCAGCAGGTGCTCGACGACGAGACCGACTCCCGGGCGCAGGCGATGGAGGTCACCGAGTCCCCGGAGGTCGAGTACGCCGACATCGGCGGCATCGACGACCAGATCCGGGAGGTTCGCGAGGCCGTCGAGGACCCCCTCGAGAACCCCGAGCAGTTCGAGACGGTGGGCGTCGAACCCCCGAGCGGCGTCCTGCTTCACGGCCCGCCGGGCACCGGGAAGACGATGCTCGCGAAGGCGGTCGCCAACGAGTCCGACGCGACGTTCATCAAGATGGCCGGCTCCGAGCTCGTCCGGAAGTTCATCGGCGAGGGCGCGCGGCTCGTCCGCGACCTCTTCGAGCTCGCCGCCGAGCGCGAGCCCGCCGTCATCTTCATCGACGAGATCGACGCGGTCGCCGCCAAGCGGACGGACTCGAAGACCTCGGGCGACGCCGAGGTCCAGCGCACGATGATGCAGCTGCTCTCCGAGATGGACGGCTTCGACGACCGCGGCGAGGTCCGGATCATGGCCGCGACCAACCGCTTCGACATGCTCGACGAGGCGATCCTGCGTCCCGGCCGTTTCGACCGCCTCATCGAGGTGCCCGAGCCCGGTCCGGAGGGCCGCGAGCGCATCCTCGAAATCCACACCGCGGACATGAACGTCGCCGACGGCGTCGATCTCGGCGTCGTCGCCCGCGACCTCGACGGGTACAGCGGCGCGGACATCGCCTCGCTGGCGACCGAGGCCGGGATGTTTGCCATTCGCGACGGCCGCACCGAGGTGACGCAGGCGGACTTCGAGCAGGCCCGCGATAAGCTTCAGGACGCGGATACAGAGGACGAGCAGGTCATCAACTACCAGTACTGAGGCGACTGCGACTACGTGATTGAAGTTCGGTTTTTGCGAGGTGCTGTTGTGCCCGTTTCTTCGGCTGAAATTCCAGCGGTTCGTTTATAAATAGTTGACTGTGGATCGGCGGCGACCACCGCCAAAGCCCCAGCC
This sequence comes from Halorubrum sp. CGM5_25_10-8B, assembly GCF_005435095.1. NCBI lineage: Archaea > Methanobacteriati > Methanobacteriota > Halobacteria > Halobacteriales > Haloferacaceae > Halorubrum > Halorubrum sp. CGM5_25_10-8B. Next base: position 14,718 of record NZ_SGTY01000006.1, read on the forward strand.
GTGAGGCGGGCGCAGGCGATGTAAGCACCGCAGCGAGTGAGCGGAGCGCAACGAGCGAGGGGCGCAACGAGCGTGCGCCCCGCCTCACGGCTGCCCCTCTGAGTCCCGCCCGCACCGCGCAGCACCGCACCTCACGTCTCCCCAACCTCGTCGCTCGCTGCGCTCGCGACTCCCTCGCGCGTGCTGCTCGCGGCCTACCGGCCGCTCGCAGGCACGCGCCACCGCCTTTTTATGAGTGTGATGCTCTCCGCGCCGGCGGGCGGGTTCGTAACCCCTTACCGCGCTCGCCGCCGATTCGCCGGTAATGAACACCATCCACGTCGCCGGCGGCGTCGGCGTCGCCGACACGGCGATGGCCTCCTACGACGCCGCGCTCGCGGACGCGAACCTCCACAACTACAACCTCGTGGCGGTCTCCTCGGTCGTCCCCGCCGAGGCGACCGTCGAAGCGGTGTCGGAGGCGCCGGATCTGGGTCCCGCTGGAAACCGGCTCACGGTCGTCGAGGCGCGCCGGACGATCGGTCCCGGGGACGAGGTCGACTTCCGCGAGGGCGGTCGCGCGGGCGCCGAGGGCGCCGAGTCGAAGCGGGCGCCCCGCCGACATCCCGACGCGGTCGCGGGGCTGGGCTGGGCGACCGGCCCGGGACCGGGACTCTTCTACGAGGTGACGGGGGAAGATCCCGAGGGCGTCCGCGACCGGATCCACGCGGGGCTCGACGCCGGGGGCGACCTCCGCGACTGGGACCTCCCGGACCGCGAGACGCGCGTCGAGACGGTCGCCGCCGAGCCGGACCGGTACGCGACCGCGGTCGTGGTCGCGGCGTACGGCGAGTCCGAGCCCATCCTGTAGCCGGCACGAGCGGTCCGGCGTCGGGTCGAAACCGCGGTCGCCGCCGCCGACGCCTTTTTGACTCGGCTCCGCATACTTGTCGTGTCTTCGAATGAACGGCAACAACCCGTACGCCGGGGCACCGGGTGTGACGGACGCGGGCTCGCCCGCGGCCGTCGACCTCTCTCCGGACCAGGAACGGCAGCTCCGGCGCGCGGTCGCCGGAATCGTATCGCGCACGGAATCGTATCTGCCCGACAGCTACGCCGTCGGCTCCGAGCTGTCCGTCGGCGCGAACGGTCCGCAGGCGACGGTCGCCGTCAACCCCCCGGCCGGCCACCCCGTCTCGGCCGGCTTCACCCCCGACCCGGAGGACTTGGACGCCGGCATCGCCGAGTCCGACACCGACGAGGTCGCCCGCGGCCTCGCCGCCAGCGCGGCGGTTCAGGTGATGGACGCGGTCGGCGACATCACGCCGACCGCGAAGTGAGCTCCGGCTAACACGCAGTCCGACCGTTCTTACCGGTCCGCGCCGTTCCGCGCTCCGTCGCTTTCTCCCGTGCCCTCCGAGTCGTCGCGCGGGTACACCCGCAGGTCGCCCTCGCCCGGCGGCCTCAACGCGCCCGTGACGCGGCCGTACATGCCGAAGATGTCGTCGTACCCCTCCTCGCTCGCGAGGATCGGGACCAGCCCCGGCTCCTCGACGCGGTGGGTGTACACGTCGTCCTCCGCGAACACGGCGCCCTCCGGGATCGCCTCGAAGTTCGCGAAGTGGACGCGCGGCTCGCCGCCGCCCTTCGGCACCTCCTCGTCGCCTTTCACCACGACCGTCTCCGAGAACGTCGGCGGCTCGTCCGCGATCGCGCCGTGAACGCGGAGGAACGCTCGACACGCCTCGTGGCCGAACTCGACGGCCGCCTCGCTCCCCTGTCGGCCCACCTCGATCGAGACGGTGTGCGGGATCGTGGAGTCGAGCGTCGTCGACCGCAGACCGCTCGCGTCGACGACGTGGTCGACCGGGAGCCCGGTGACGGTGCGGCGGACGGACTCCGTGAGGTCGCTGAAGATGGCGAACGGCGGCGGGGCGCTGTGGGAGGTGTGGAGCGCGAGCACGGCGTCGAACTCCTCCAACTCGGCGGCGAGCCGCGGCGCCAGCGCCCGCTCGTACTCGTCGCTGTCGGCGTCGCCCGGGAAGGCCCGGTTCAGGTCCGCGTCCGTGTAGCGCGTCTCGGCCGCGATCGCCGGTTCGTTGGCGAGTATCAGCCGGACGAGTCCGTCGGACTCCACGCGGTCGTCGTTCGGGTCGAGGGGTGGGAGTTCCTCGGCGAGCCGCTCCACTATCCGGACGCCGGCGGGCTCGTCGCCGTGGATCCCGCCGACGATCGCGACGCGGGCCGACCCCGCCGACCCGCGGTCGATCGTTTGCATACCGTGGGTACGACGCGGTCGGCCAATAAATCGTCGCGATCCGCACGCGGGGATCCTCAGCGGTCGAACCGCTCCGCGATCGCGGCCCGGTACCGGCGCGCCAGCCGCCGCGCGACGAACCGGTCGCGGGGGTCCACGCCGAGGAGTCGGAGCGCGGCCGCGTACGCCGCGAGCCCGATCACGCTCCCCGCGAGGACCGCCGGGAGACCGGTCAGCAGCGCCCGGACCGCGAACATCGCGGCGGCCGCGACGCCGCCGGCCGCGAGCGGAGTGAGGAACGTCCGGTCGAACGGCCACAGCCCCTCGAAGCGGCGGAGGAGGACGACCTGGATCCCGTTCTGGACCGCGATGGCGAGCGACGTGCCGAGCGCGGCGCCGACGAGCCCGTAGCGGACGACGAACGCGTACGTCAGGCCGACGTTGAGGACCGCGAGCAGCCAGTCGAGCGCCATCCGCGCGTACTGGTGGTCCGTCATCATCAGCAGCCAACCGGTCGCGCCGACCGCGCTCCCGACGAAGACGCCGCCGAGGTAGACGACGAGCGGGAGGTACCCGGCGACGTACGCCTCGCCGAACAGGCCGAGTATCTCCCGGCCGTACACCACGAGCGCGGCGAGTATCGGGACGACGGCCGTGACGATCTGCCGCGTGACGGAGCCGTACACCTCGTTGAGCGTCGCCGTCCGGTCGTCCGCGTACAGCTCCGAGGCGACCGGCGGGAGCAGTTGGTTGAAAGATAAGAGCGGGATCCACGCGACCGCGATCACCACGAGGACGACGTTGTACACGCCCGCCGCGGTCGCCGTCAGCAGCGCGCCGACGAGCAGCACGTCGACGCGGTTCTGGAACACCTTCCCGAGGCTGCTCATCGCGACGGGCGCGGCGTGGTCGTAGAAGCGGCGCGCCTCCGCGCGAGCACCGCGGAGCGTCGGGCGAACACCGGTGACGGACGCCGAGAGGGGGACGGCGGCCGCGGCCAGCAGTCCCGTCGCGGCGACGATGGCGCCGGCGACGCCGACGACCGAGTAGCCGAGCGCGAGCGCGCCGACGGCGCCGACCAGCCGGACGCCCGGGCGCAACAGCTTGTTGAACAGGACCTCGCCGCGGGCGGACCCCACCGCGCGGAAGAGCGCGGACGCGACCATCACGACCCCGAGCAGCCCGACGAGGCCGCCGAACGCGCGCATCGTTCCCGTGAACGCCGGCTCGGTGACGGTGCCGGCGTTTATCTCCGGCGCCGCGAGCCAGACGCCGACCGCGATCGCGACCCCGAACCCGATCGTCGTCCCGTACGCGAGACCGGCGACGGCGCCCTGCCGGCCCGCGTCGTCCGCGTACTCCGGGAGGTACCGCTGGATCGCGGGGACGCTGCCGAACGTCACGAGCCGGGAGCAGAGCTGAGCGATCCGCCACGCCAGCGCGTACACGCCGTAGGCGGTCGGGCCGAGCCCGCGGGTCAGCGCGAACTCGGCCGCCGCGATCAGCGCGCGCTGGCCGGCGACCCCGCCGGAGGTGAGCACGGCGCCGTGCGCGATCGTCTCTAACGCCTCGCGCTCGTCGTCGGGGATCTCGCCGCGCTCGCGCTCGTCGTCGGGCTCGGTCGCCGCCGCCTCGCGTTCGCTCTCCACGGTCGTCTCTGCCGATCCGGTCGCAGTCGCGCAAAAAAAGGAACGCGTTTCGCAGCCGGCCCGACCGGACTCGCGGTCCCGCGGCCGCGACCTACCAGCGCTGGTGGACGTGTTCGCGCACGTGTTCGTCGTACACCGCCGCCGCGGCCTCGCGCTCGGCGTCGGAGAGCGCGGCGGCCACGCTCGCGGCCGCGTTCGCCCGGATGTGGTCTGGGGTCGTCGAGCCCGGGATCGCGGTCGAGACGGCGTCGTGGTCGAGGATCCAGCGCAGTGCGAACTCCGAGAGCGGCCGGTCGTCCGGCAGGCGCTCGTCGAGCGCGTCGGCCGCGTCGAGGCCCGCCTCGAAGGGGACGCCGGCGAACGTCTCGCCCACGTCGAAGGCGTCGCCGTCGCGGTTGTAGTTCCGGTGGTCGTCCTCGGGGAACTCGTCGTCGCGGGAGAGCGCGCCCGTCAGCAGCCCCGAGGCGAGGGGCACCCGGCAGATCACGCCCACGTCGCGCGCGGCGGCCTCGTCGAGGAACAGCTCCGCGGGCCGCTGCCGGAACGGGTTGAAGATGATCTGGACGCTCTCGACGCCGGGATACTCGATCGCCTTCAGCCCCTCTTCGACGCGCTCGACGCTGACGCCGTAGGCGTCGATCCGACCTTCGGATTCGAGCGTCGCGAGCGCGTCGAACGTCTCCGGCCGGTAGTACACGTCCGTCGGCGGGCAGTGGAGTTGGACCAAGTCAAGCGTCTCGACGCCGAGGTTCTCCCGCGAGCGGTCGACGAACCGGCGGAGGTTCGCCTCCGTGTACCCGTCGGGCTCGTGGGGGTCGAGTCGGCGACCGGCCTTGGTCGCGACGGTCACGTCGCCGGCCGCGATCTCGTCGGCGAGCGTCTCGCCGAGGATCCGCTCAGAGCGACCGTCGCCGTACACGTCGGCGGTGTCGAAGAAGTCGATCCCGGCGTCGCGCGCAGTCTCGACCGCCGCGACCGCCTCGTCCTCCGTGACCTCGCCCCAGTCGCTCCCGATCTCCCACGCGCCGTAGCCGACCTCGCTGACCTCGCCGACATCGCCGAGTTCGCGGTGGTTCATACTGTCCGCTACTGATCGCGGCGGGGGCAAGGGCGTTCCGGAGGCGGCGAGGCCGCGACGTTCCATTCCACCGCTCACTTTTACCTGGAGTGTGGACGACACGAGTGACATGGCGAAGCTCGGGCTGGTAGTGAACGCGGTCGGTCTCCTGCTCAGCGCGGTCGGCACCCTCCTGCTGTACGCGCACGTGACCGACGAGTACCACTCGCACATTCAGGACATCGGGTCGATCGCGGTCGGCTACCTCGGCGTGATCCTGTTCGGGATGTCGGTGTCGCTCACCGGGATCGCGCTGTTGCTGCGGCGGTCCGCCGACTGAGGCCGCCTCCCTCGTGCGGGAACGGGAGGTGCGCCCGTCCCTGGTCCCACTCGGCGTTCATCACCCGCCAGCGGGGGTTGTCCCGCCACAGCGACAGTTCGTCGCGTTCGGCGAGCCGATGCGCCGTGGACTTGTCGTGGCCGTTCGCCCGGTGGAGGATCTCTCTGAGCTCATGATACAGGATGAACCGGTCGTACCTCGACCACTTCTCGGAGATCCAGACCTCGTTCCTCGGGATGCCTAGGTCGTCGGCCGCTGGCGGGTAGATCAGCTCCCCGTCGAGTTCGACGCGGTAACAGGCGTTGTACTTCGCGATCCTCTCGTGGGAGACGTGTTCGACCGTCCAGCCGTGCTCCCGGATCGCCTCGCGTGGCGACGGCATAACCGGATCGCCCGCCGCGTCTGAAATGAAGATATCGGCGGTTTGCGGGCCCGTCTCACCCCCCGTTCATAACACCGCCGCCAGCGCGTCCATCGTCTCGTCGACGCGCTCGACTCGCGCGTTGTGACCCATGTGGCCGACGCGGAGTACGTCTCCGGCGTCTTCGCCCAGTCCGGTCGCGAGAATCACGTCGTGCTCCTCGCGCAGCCGCTCCTGAAGCGCCTCGGCCCGACCGGGGACCTCGAAGGCGGTCACCGTCGGCGAACTGCGCTCCGGGTCGGGAACCGGCTCCAGTCCCAGCTCCGCGCCGCGCTCGCGGCACCGGGCCGCGGCCGCCTCGTGTCGCTCTCGGACCGCGTCGAGGCCCTCGTCCAGCAGCAGCCCGAGCGCCGCGTCGAGCGCGACGACCTCGGTCGTCAGGTGCGTGTACGGGAACCCGTCGCTCACGTCGCGGAACGGGAGGAAGTTCGCGTACAGCGAGTGCGGGTCCCGCTCCTCCATCGCGGCCCACGCGCGCTCGCTCACCGCGGCGGTCGCGAGCCCGGGCGGCGCGCTGAAGCACTTCTGTGAGGCCCCGAGGCACACGTCGATCCGGTCCGTCGGGACCGAGACGCCGCCGAGCGACGAGACGGCGTCGACGACCGTGAGGACCTCCGCGTCTGCGGCCTCGATCCGGTCGAGCGCCGCCGTAACGTCGTTGAGCGCGCCGGTCGGCGTCTCGCAGTGGACCATCGTCGCGATGTCGAAGTCGGCCTCGTCCCCCGCCAACGCCTCGTCGAGCGCGTCGACCGGGAGCGGCTCGTCGTGGTCGGCGGCGACCAGGGTCGGGGTCCCCCCGTACGACTCCACGAAGTCGGCGAACCCCTCGCCGTAGAGCCCGTTCGACAGACACAGCACCTCTGTGCCGGGCTCGACGAGCGACGCGACCGCCGCCTCCAGCCCGAGGATCCCCTCGCCGCCGAGGGCGACGACATCGCGGGCGTCCCCTCCGGGTGCGTCGGTGTCGACGCCGTAGACCCTCGCGAGCCGGTCGGTGAGCCGGTCGTATATCTCCCGGAACCGCGGGTCTACGTCGGGGTGTATCAGCTCGCGGGACATCGCGTCGCGCACGGGCTCTGGGACCGCGGTCGGCCCCGGCGTCATGAGCATACGTCCCGGTTTGACCGCCCGTATATAAACCGTCCGCGCGAAGCGCGACGGTCGGCGCCGCGGTCGAGCGATCGAGACGGTCGGGCGACGGAAACGGCTGGGCGACATACTCATATATTTCTGTCGCCTGAGTACGATCACAATGATGCTCCCGACCCACGTGCTGGCGGGGATGCTGCTCGCGACCCCGCTGGCGCTCGTGGCGCCGGAGCTGGCGCCGATCGGGTTCGTCGCCGGCTTTCTCGGCGGCCTCACGCCGGATCTGGACATGTACGTCGGTCACCGGCGGACGCTCCACTACCCGGTGTACTACCCGGTGATCGCGGTGCCGGCGCTGCTCGCGGCGGCGCTGGCGCCGTCACCCGTCACCGTCGGCGCCGCGTTCTTCCTCCTCGGGGCGGCGTTCCACAGCGTCACCGACATGTACGGCGGCGGGCTGGAGCTCCGCCCGTGGGAGGGGAACTCCGACAAAGCGGTGTACGACCACCACCGGGATCGGTGGATCCCGCCGCGCCGCGGCGTCCGCTACGACGGCGCGGTGGAGGACCTCGCGCTCTCCGTCGCAATGTCGGTGCCGCTGTACCTCCTGCTCGACGGGCCGCTCCGACGGCTCGTCGTCGCCACGGTGATCGTCGCCGCCGTGTACGCGGTCCTTCGCCGGCGTCTCGCGGACGCCGCCGCAGTGTTCTTCCCGCTGCTGCCGGCGGTGTTGGACCCGTACGTCCCCGAGCGGTACCGGTGACTGCGGCGGGTTCGATCAACGTTATTAGGTTCCCCGCCCCGTTTCATCCGATATCAGCCCGCGCCGGCGACGGCCGTCCCGGCGCGTCCACCCCACCATGCAACAGTACCTCGATCTCGTCGACGACGCGCTCTCGACGGGCACGTACAAGCCGAACCGGACCGGCGTCGACACCATCGCGACGTTCAGCGGGCAGTACACCGTCGACCTCGCGGAGGGGTTCCCCCTCCTGACGACGAAGAAGATGGACGGCTACCGGTGGAACTCGCTCATCCACGAGGTGCTGTGGTACCTCTCCGGTGAGGAGCACATCCGGAACCTCCGCGAGGAGACGAAGATCTGGGACGCGTGGGCCGACGAGGAGGGGAAGCTCGACACCGCATACGGTCGGTTCTGGCGGCGGTACCCCGTCCCGGAGGCGGCGGCCGAACTCCCCGGCGAGACGTGGCCCGACGACGCGGACCGCTGGGTCACCGTGGAGGAGGACGACGACGGGACGCGGCGGCGCACGTTCGACCAGATTCAGTACGTCCTCGACACGCTCGAAGAGAACCCCCACTCCCGCCGGATGGTCGTGAACGCGTGGCACCCGGCGAACGCCGCCGTCTCGACGCTACCGCCCTGCCACTACACCTTCGTGGTGAACGTCCAAGACGGCCGGCTCAACCTCCACCTGACGCAGCGGTCGGGCGACATCGCGCTCGGCGTCCCGTTCAACATCGCGGCGTACGCGCTGCTTGCGAACGCGCTCGCGCAGCGGACCGGCTTCGAGGTCGGAGAGTTCGGCCACACGGTCGTCGACGCGCACGTCTACTGCGGCCGCGGCGAGCGCGGGAAGTGGTACGCGAACAATCTCCGCTACGTCCAGGAGCGGCTCGCGAACGTCGAGAGCAAGGAGGACTACCTCGACGTGAAAAGCTGGGTCGAGCGCACCGCCCCCGACGAGCCGAACGGGCAGGAGGGGTACGACCACGTGCCCGGCCTGCTCGAACAGCTGTCGCGGACGCCCCGCGACCGCCCGCGGATCGAGATCGCGGACAAGCCGCTGGACGAGCTGACCTACGAGGACGTCGAGGTCGTCGACTACGACTCCGCGGACGGTATCTCGTTCGCGGTCGCGGAGTGATGGCGGGCATGGATTCGAACCCGGACCTCGTCCTCGTCGCCGCCGTCGCCGAGAACCGCGTGATCGGCGACGGCGACGCGATGCCGTGGCACTACCCAGCGGACCTGGCACGGTTCAAGCGCCTCACGACCGGCCACCCGGTGATCGTCGGTCGGAAGACGTACGAACGCATCGCCGAGCGCGTCGGCGGCCCGCTCCCCGAGCGGACGAGCGTCGTGTTGACGACCTGCCCCGTCGACGACGGCGACTTCCCCGACGGCGCGGTCGTCGCGCACGACGTCGAGTCGGCGCTCGCGCGGGCGAGAGCGGACGCCGCCGACCGCGGCGTCGACGACGTGTACGTCATCGGCGGCGCGACGGTGTACGAGGCGTACCTCGACCGCGCCGACCGGATGGAGATCACCGAGATCCCCGAGCGCCCCGACGGCGACACGCGGTTTCCGGACTGGGACCGGGAGACGTGGGTCGAGCGCGCCCGCGAGACCGACGACGACCTCGCATTCGTCACCTACGAGCGGCGCGACGCGAAGTGAGCGAGCCGGGGGTAACGCCTCGCTCACTCGATGAACCGCGACTCCACGTCGCCGGTGGGCATCATACACCGGTCCTTCTTCCCGAACCACCGGTATCGGTTGTCGGCGACGAAGTCGTAGACTCGGTCGCGGACCGACTTCGGGACGTAGCGGAACGGCGAGAGCAGCCGGTAGCGGCCGCCGAGCCCCGACGCGATCTCGATGATCGCCGACGACTTCACGTAGCTCTCGCCGTCCTCGATCAGGACGACCGAGTCGAGGTCGTCGCTCGCAAGGTCGTGTTCGGCCAGCAGCGCCTGTCCCACGTCGGACTGGAGCGAGGCGAAGCGGTACTTCCCCTCCGCGTCGCGGGGGACGACGAACTGTACGAACCCGCTACAGAGGTTACAGACGCCGTCGAAGAGGATGACGGCCTCATCGTCGGGGATATCCCCGTCCATCACTCGCGAACCTACGTCGCCGCCGCAGTTCAGGATTGCGGTGGACCCGGAGCCGGGGTTGCGGTGGCGGCGGAGCGGAAGATTGCGGCGAGCGCAGAAGGGGGATACCGGTTGCCGGGTACCCCGGCGGGCGCCGAGGCGGACGCGGTCCGTCCCGCGCACGGAAAACTTATACAGGTCCCTCGGCCTCTCCAACAAGTTGGAGTCCGACATCATGGCTCGAAGTTCCTCCGTCGCGACCGCCCGATCGCGGTTCCGGACCGTCGTGCGACGGCTTTCGGCGGCGCTCGCCGCGCGGTGTTCGGTGGACCTGCGCGCGCTCGCCGCCTTCCGGATCGGCCTCGGTGCGCTGGTGATCGCCGACCTGATCCGGCGGTCGCGCTCGCTGTCCGCCTTCTACACGGACGACGGCGTGCTCCCGCGGAGCGCGCTGTTCGCCGACTACGGGGAGGTGTACTCCGTCCACGCGCTCGTCGGTGAGCCGTGGGCCGTGACCCTGCTGTTCGCGCTCGCGGGCGCGTTCGCCCTCGCGCTGCTCGCCGGCTATCGGACGCGGCTCGCGGCGCTCGCCTCGTGGCTGCTGCTGCTCTCGCTCCACGCCCGGAACCCGATGGTGTTGAACTCGGGCGACAGCCTGCTCCGCATGCTGCTCTTCTGGAGCGTCTTCCTCCCGCTCGGCGCCCGCTGGTCGGTCGACGCCCTCAGGCGGGCAGGCGCGGGGACCGACGCGGACGCCGCCGCTGGCGCGGGCGGCTCCGAGAGAGATCCTGGGGCGGACGACGGCGATGAGTCCGCGACAGCCGGGCCGTCCGGGTCCGCCGTGGCGACCGTCGCCACGATGGCGGTCCTGATACAGGTGCTGTTGATGTACGTGACGAACGGCATCCACAAGCGCGGGAGCGACCTCTGGATGGACGGCGAGGCGGTCGCGTACATCATGCAGGCGGACCACTTCACCTACCTGCTGGGGAACCACCTCGCCGAGTTCACCGGCCTGCTCCGCGGTCTCACGGTCCTGTGGATCGCGCTCCTGTTCGCCTCCCCGCTGCTGATCCTGCTCACGGGGATCCCGCGCGCCGCGATCGCCTCGCTGTTCGTCGGGATGCACCTCGGCATGGCGGTCACGATGCCGATCGGCCTCTTCCCCATCGTCGTCGTCGTCGGCTTCGTGCCGTTCTTCCAGACCCCGGTCTGGGACGCCGCGGAGCGCGCCGTGGATCGGTTCGGCCCGCCGGCGGCCCTCGAACGGTGGCGCGCGCGCCTCGAGTCCGTCGGAGAGTCGCTCGCCTCGCTCGACGCGTCGATACCCCGACCGACGCCGAGCGGCGCCCTCGCCGGCCTCCGCGCGCGAGTCGGACGCGGACGACCGCTCCTCTCGACGGTCGTGCCGTACGTCTTCCTCGTGCTGATCGTCCTCTCGAGCGCCCAGGCGGTCGGCTACGCCGAGACGCCAGACCCGGCCGAAAACGCCCTCGAAACCGTCGAGATGGACCAACACTGGCGGATGTTCGCACCGGATCCCACCCGCACGACCCGGTGGTTCGTGACGGTCGGCACCCTCGCCGACGGGACCGAGCGAGACGTGTTGCGCGACTCGCCCGTGGAGTTCGACCGGCCGCCGCGCGCGGAGGCCACCTACCGGAGCGCGCGCTGGCGGAAGTACCTCGGCAACGTCGCGTCGACGGACAACGAGAACCACCGGTCGTACCTCGCGAACTACCTCTGTGAGGACTGGAACCGGACCCGCGAGACGGCCGTGGAAAACGTCACGATCCACCAGCAGTACGAGCGGACCGACCCCTACAACGGGAGCGTGGTGGCCGCGAACGGGTTCGAGCTGATCGAGTACGACTGCTCGGGCGAGTTCATCCAAGACGAGTGACCGGCCCCGACCGCCGACCGCAACCCCCTTCCCTCGCCCGGCCGCCGTGACGGGTATGCAACCGACGGGACACCTGCGGGGCGACGCGGTCCGCGTGGGCGGGGACGCCCGCCAGCGCTTCTACGACGCCCGGGGGTACGGGCGGCCGCTCGACGGCAACGAGATCGCGCTCTCGCGGGTCGAGGCCGCCCACCTCCTGTTCCGCGGCGACCTCTCCGGGATCGAACTCGGGGGCGACGCGGCGGGCGTGTCGGGCGGCGACCCCGTCGGCTTCGAGCGCTTCTTCGTCGCGAGCGCGGCCGCCGCCGACCGCTTCGCGGTGCGGTTCCTCGTCTACTCCGACCTCCGCGACCGCGGCTTCTACCTCTCGCCCGCCCGCGAGCCGTGGCCCGGGGGGAGCGACGCGCCGGGAGACGCGGTCGACTTCGTCGCCTACGAGCGCGGCGAGACGCCCGACACGGGCAAGGTCAAGTACCCCATTCGGGTCGTCGGCGAGCGGGAGTCCGTCGCGGCCGCGGGGCTCGCGGGCCGCACCCTCGCGGTCGTCGACGAGGAGTCCGACATCACCTACTTCGCGGCCGAGGGCGGCGCGGTCGACGGCGCGACCGACTACGAGCCCCCCGCCGACCTGAGCGGCGTCCTCCTCGCCGACCGCGTCGTCGTCTGGGACGCCCCCGAGGGGTTGTACGAGCGCGGCTTCTACGGCCGCCCGCTCACCGGACGGGCCGCAGACGTCGAGGGCGCGCTCCAGCTCTCCCTCGTCGAGGCCGCGTCGCTGGTCGCGGACGGCCGGCTGGCGCTGTCCACGTCGGTCGGAGACGAGGGGGGTGTTGCCGGCGACGACGCCGCCCGGATCGTTGCCCGCGGCCGCGAGGTGGAGGGGGACCGCTTCGACCGCCGGCTCGCGGTGTACGAGCGCCTCCGCGGTGCCGACGCGGTGCCGAAGACTGGCTTCAAGTTCGGCGCCGACTTCCGGACGTACCTCGACGTGGAGACGGTCGAGGACCTGCCCCACTCCGAACACCTGGTGCGCGTCGTCGAGGCCGACCACCGGTTCTCGCCGCGCGAGCTCTCGCTCGACGTGCGGCTCGCCGGCGGCGTCCGCAAGGAGATGGTGTTCGCGGTGACGTCGGTCGGCGGCGGCGGACGCGGCGCGCGCGCGGCGGACTGGGTCCGCGCCGCCGACGTGGAGTGGGTCTCGGTCGACCGACTGACGCCGTAGCCGACCGGCACCGGAGTTGAGGGATACCGCAGCCGACCATCTCGCGGCCGACCGATCACCGCCCCGTGGCCGACCAGTCACCGCTCCGCGGGCCGTTCACGACACCGTCACAGTGTCGTCGAACAGCGCGGCGAACAGCTTGTTTTCGGCCGCGCGGAGGTGCTGCGTGAACGTCGTCTGCGAGATGTCCATCATCGACGCCATCTCCTCTCCGGTGTGCTCGCTGGGCCACTCGAAGAACCCGGCGAAGTGCGCGGTGCGCGCCGCTTCGCGCTGCCGGTCGGTCAGCTCGGACCGGTCGCGCAGAACACGCTCACCGACCTCTTCGAGGACGTGTCGTGGGGGCAGCTCGACTACCTCGTGGTGGACCTGCCGCCGGGGACGGGCGACGTCCAGTTGACGGTGCTTCAGAACCTCCCCGTGACGGGGACAGTCGTCGTCACGACGCCGCAGTCCGTCGCCGTGGGCGACACCCGTCGAGGCGTTCAGATGTTCGGGGAGTACCGGACGAACGTGTTGGGCGTCGTCGAGAACATGAGCGGGTTCGTCTGCCCGAGCTGCGGGGATAGACACGAGATATTCGGCGAGGACGGGGGGCGGACGCTCGCCGAGTCGGTCGACGTACCGTACCTCAAATCGCTGCCGCTGGACCCGGCCGTCCGCGCGGGAGGCGACGACGGTGAGCCGATCGTCTCCGACGGCGACGGCGAGGCCGCGGCGGCGTTCCGGGACCTGGCGGCCGCGGTCGCGAACAAAGTCGGCGTCCTCCGGCGTCACCACCGACAGCGGGAGAGCGAGGAGGCGGTCTGAGCGGCTCGCGCCGCCGTTCACGCCTCGATATCGAAGGGGATCACGTAGGTCCTGTTGTTCGACCCGAGCGAGAAGACGTACTCGCCCGGCCGGTCGAGCACCGCGTCGCGCCGGTCGGACGCGTCCGACGCGGTCGGGTCGTAGCGGAGCGCCCACGTCCGCGTCTCGTCGGGGGCCAGTTCGATCACGGTCAGGTTGTACGTTCCCGCCGGCGCGTTCGCCGCCGCCCGCCACTCGGGCGCCCCCGAGTCGGCGGCGTTCCGGAAGACGACCCACCGGTCCGGATTGATCGGGACCGGCTCGTCGCCCACGTTCGTGGCGACGACGCGGACGGTCTCCCCGTCCCGATCGAGGGACAGCGAGAGCCCGCCCGTCCGCTGGTCGGGACACACCGGATCGTCGACCCGTTCGCCGTCCGGTCCTATCGCGGGGCAGCCCGGAGCGCCGCCCGACAGGCAGCCGGCGAGGACGACGAGACACGCGACCGCGACGAGGGCGAGTCGAGACATTACCGTCACGACGGTGCGCCGTTTCAAAAGGGGTCTCGGAGGCTACGACGATCGCTTGAGCTACCGGCCGGCCGCGGGCGCCGCGGAGAGAGCAGGAAGCTTTTTCCGGCGGTGACGCGCGTCGACACCCATGGTCGACCCCTCCACGTTCCCCGCCGAGTCGAGCGCGTACGACATCTCAACGGTGGACCTCAGCGACGACCGATACGAGGTCACGCAGTCGCTGGTCCGCAACAAGTACGCCGTCACCGACAGCGCCGGCGATGTCGTCCTGCGCGGGAAACAGAAGATGTTCAAGCTGAAAGAGGAGTTCCCGTTCGTCACGGCCGACGGCGAGGACGCCTTCTCGGTGAAGGCCGGCGGCATCATGGACGTCGCGGGCAACTACGCGATCACCGACGCGGGCACCGGCGAGGAGGTCGTCGTCTTGGACGAGGACCTCTCGCTTCTCGTCGAGAACTGGACGATTCGCGACCCCGACACCGGCGAGGCGCTGGCGACGATCCGGTCGAAAAACAAGGTGCTGTCCGCGCTCCGGCACCTCGTCGGCCCCGCGAACCTGATCCCGAACGAGTACGAGATATTCGACGCCGACGGCGGCCACGTCGGCGACATCGCGGGGCAGTTCTCGATGCGCGACGCCTACACGGTCACTATCGACGACGCGAGCGGCGTGCCGAAGGAGGCGGTGATCGCCGCCGCGTGTATCCTCGACGCCCTAGAGAACAAGTAGCGGCCGCGACCGAGGGGACGGCGCCGGCTACTCCCCGCCCAGCTTCGACTCGCCGACCGCGTCGTGACCGTCGATGACCTCGGTGCCGCCCATGTACGGGCGGAGCGCCTCCGGGACGGTGACGGTGCCGTCGTCGTTCTGGTAGTACTCTAGGATCGCGACGACAATCCGCGGGACCGCGAGCCCCGAGCCGTTCAGGGTGTGGAGGTACTCCGCGGACTCGTGATGCTCCTCGCGGTACTGGATCCCGGCGCGGCGCGCCTGGAAATCCTCGAAGTTGGAGACCGAGGAGACCTCCAGCCAGCGGCCCCCCTGCTCCGGGCCCTCGTCCATGTCGTCCGCGGGTGCCCACACCTCAACGTCGTACTTTTTCGCCTGCGTGAACCCGAGGTCACCGGTACACATCTCCAAGATACGGTACGGCAGTTCGAGGCGGCGGAGCACCTCCTCGGCCTCGTCGACGAGCCCCTCGAAGCGCTCGTCGCTCTCCTCGGGCCGGACGAAGTTCACCATCTCCACCTTGTTGAACTGGTGGACGCGGACGATACCGCGCGTCTCGGTGCCGTGTTCGCCCGCCTCCTGTCGGAAGTTGGGCGTGTACGCCTGGTACTTCAGCGGGAGGTCCTCGCCGAGGAGGATCTCGTCGCGGTGGAGGTTCGTGACCGGCACCTCGGCGGTTGGGAGCAGCCAGAGGTCGTCGTCGTCGTAGTCGTCCTCGTTCGACCCTTCGACGCGGTAGGCGTCCTCGGTGAACTTCGGGAGTTGCCCGGTGCCGCGCATCGACTCGGAGTTGACGGGGATCGGCGGGAACACGTCCTCGTACCCCTGCTCGCGGTGGACGTCGAGCATGAACTGGATCAGGGCGTGTTCGAGGCGCGCGCCGTCGCCCTTCGCGACGTAGAACCCGCCGCCGGCGACCTTCGCGCCGCGCTCGAAGTCGAGGATCTCGAGGTCCTCACCGAGGTCGTAGTGCGGCTCCACGTCGGCGGGGACCTCGCGGTGGTCGTCGAACCCCTCGCGGCGCACCTCGACGTTCTCCGACTCGTCCGCGCCGACCGGCACGGAGTCTTGGGGGATCTGGGGCAGTTCGAGCAGCGACGCCTCCAGTTCGCGCTCCAGTTCGTCGGCGCGCGCCTCGACCTCCTGGAGCTCCGACTTGAGCTCCTGGGAGCGCTCGATCGCCTCCTGGGCCGCCTCCTCCTCGCCGGCGGCTTTCAGCTCGCCGATCGTCGAGGAGACCTCGTTGCGCTCGTGGCGCAGGTCGTCGCCGCGCTGTTTCAGCTTCCGCCACTCCTCGTCGACGTCGAGTATCCGGTCGAGGTCGACGTCGACGCCCTTGTTGTCGAGCGCCTCGCGGACGACCTCGGGGTTCTCCCGGACGAACTGTCGAGACAGCATTTGTCGGGAGTTCCGCGGGGCGACCCAAAACCGTATCGGAGCGTCGTCACCGCGTGACAAGGATTCGGGCCGGAGCGCGGAACCGCGGGCCTCAGGGGATGAACGAGAACGTACCGAACGCCATCAGGAGGGCGAGCGCGGCGACGACGACGCCCATCACGCGCATCATCAGGATCCGCGTGTCGCTCGGTTCGATCCGCCCCGTCGATCCGTCTGGCGAGCGGGTCTGCCAGCTCGTCATCTTTCGCGGGAACGCCGCCATCGCCAGCGCGCCGGCGCTAACGAGGAGGGGGACGGCAACGAAGAACAGCCGGAATGGTGCGGGGAGCATGCGCGGGGGAGTCTCGACGCGAGGCAACAAAGTGTTATGGAATCGGGAGGTCCCGCGGAGTCGGGGCGCCCGGTTCGCGCGTCGCCGTCAGTACCCGCCCGGTAACGCCATCCCGACGGCGAGCGCGGCGAGCGGCACGGCGGCGACGACCGCGTACCAGAGGCCGGCGGCGCCGAGGAGGAGCCACGTCCCGACGCCGTATCCCGTCGGGTCCCAGTCGACCCCGAACCGCGGCAGCCCGGCGACTGCGGCCGCCGGGGCGACGAGGCCGACGAGGACGCCGCCGAGAAGCGCCGTTGAGAGGAACCCCGAACTCCACGCGGGCCCCGCCTCGCCGGCGCGCGCCACCGTGAGGCCGACCCCGACGAGGTACGGGACGGAGAGCCCGACCGCGACCGCAAGGTACGAGGGGAGGACCCGCCCCGCCGGGGGAAGCGCCTCGAACAGCGCCCGGAGGCGCGACGCCGCGAGGAACGGCGCGCACAGTCCCGCGGCGACGAGCCCGGGGAAGCCCAGCAGCGCGAGCGTCCACAGCCAGCCGACGACCGAATCGACGACCGCGGGAGCGAGGGAGGTCGGAACCGACGGAGCGGGGACGGGCGAGACCATGCGCGAGACGAGCCGCCGCGGGCGGCAAACCTCTTGTGGTGACCTGCGAGGCGTCGCCGTCGCGGTCGGCCGGCGGCCGCCCGGAACCACCAGCGTTTATCCCGCTCGCCGCGACCGGCCGACAACGATGCTCATCACGGGCGCGACGCTGGCCGACGGCCGGGTGCGAGACGTGCGTATCGGCGACGACGGACGGATCGACGCGGTCGCCGAGGGGCTCGGCGCCGACGGCGGCGAGCGCGTCCTCGAAGCCCGCGGGAGGCACCTCCTGCCGGGCGCTGTCGATGTCCACGTCCACTTCCGGGAGCCCGGCGGGGGGCACAAGGAGACGTGGACCTCCGGGTCCGAGAGCGCGGCCGCCGGCGGGGTCACGACCGTCGTCGACCAGCCGAACACCTCGCCCCCGACGGTCGACGGCGCGGCGTTCGACGAGAAGGCCGCGCTCGCGGCCGACTCGCTCGTCGACTACGGGATCAACGGCGGCGTGACCCTCGACTGGGACCCCGAGGAGCTGTTCGATCGGCGCCTCTTCGCGCTCGGCGAGGTGTTCCTCGCGGACTCGACCGGCGACATGGGGATCGACGCCGACCTGTTCGCCGACGCGCTCGACGAGGCGAGCGCCCGCGACGTGCCGGTCACGGTCCACGCCGAGGACGCGACGCTGTTCGACGACGGCGCGCTCAACGGCGACCTCGGCGGGGTCGGCACGGCCGCGACCGCCAACGCGTGGTCCGCCTATCGGACGGCCGACGCCGAGGTCGCCGCGGTCGAGCGCGCGCTCGCGACGGCCGCGGAGCGCGACGCCCAGCTCCACGTCGCGCACACCTCGACGCCGGAGGCGGTCGACGCGGTGACGGAGGCCCGCGAGGGCGGGTCGGGAGCCGACGAGGACGGGGGCGACGCCGACACCGCACTGGTCACCTGCGAGGTGACGCCGCACCACCTCTACCTCTCCCGCGAGCGGGCGCGGTCGCTTGGCACGTTCGGGCGGATGAACCCGCCCCTCCGGTCGGAGGAGCGCCGCGAGGCACTGTTCGCCCGGCTCGCCGCGGGCGACGTCGACGTGGTCGCGACCGACCACGCGCCTCACACGGTCGAGGAGAAGCGGCGGGGACTCGTCGACGCGCCGAGCGGCGTGCCGGGCGTGGAGACGCTGTACCCCCTGCTCCTGGAGTCGGCGCGGACGGGCGAACTGTCGCTCGAACGCGTCCGGAACGTGGTCGCCGCGAACCCGGCCGAGATATTTGGCCTCGACCGGAAGGGGCGGGTCGCGGCGGGGCGCGACGCCGACCTCGTCCTCGTCGACATCGCCGACCCCCGCGAGATCGAGGCCGCCGCGCTCCACAGCGCCCCCGCGTGGACCCCATTCGAGGGGCTCCGCGGGGTCTTCCCCGAGGTGACGCTCGTCCGCGGCGAGGTCGTCTACGAACGCGACCCGGCGACGGGGGCGGCGTCGTTCGGCGAGCCCGTCGGGCGGAACGTCAGGGAGTCGTAATCGCGGGGAACCGAAGGGAATCGCGGAGCGCTGTGCGGAAACCGCGCGTCCGGGCGATCGACGGCCGAGACGCCGAAATCGGCCGCGACGACGGATCGGGGGCGGCGGAACGCATATGCCGTTGCTCGCCTTAGCCGGTGTATATCGATGACCACGGGGAGCATTCGCACGGTCGCCTCGGGGCGGGAGCCCGACCCGGACGAGGTCGGCCGGACATGACCGACCCCGGAGAGTCGGGGCCGGTCGGGACGGGTCCCGCGGGGTCGGCCGACGCGGAATCGAGCGACGCCGAGGCCGCGGGAGCGACGACCGGGGCCGGCGCGGGGAGCGGACCGGAGACCCCCGCGGACGTCGCCACGCTCGCGGACCGCATCGTCGAGGAGGTCGAGGACGTGATCGTCGGCAAGCGAGGCGCGGTCGAACACGTCCTCGTCACCGTGCTGGCGCGCGGCCACCTGCTCGTGGAGGACGTGCCGGGCGTCGGGAAAACGACGCTCGCGAAGTCGGTCGCGCGCTCGATCGACGGCTCGTTCAAGCGCGTCCAGTTCACCCCCGACCTCCTTCCCTCCGACGTCACCGGCGTCAACGTGTTCAACCGCCGCACCGACGAGTTCGACTTCCAGCCCGGTCCGGTGTTCGCGAACGTCGTGCTGGGCGACGAGATCAACCGCGCCCCGCCGAAGACGCAGTCGGCGCTCTTGGAGGCGATGGAGGAGAACCAGGTGACGACCGACGGGACCACCCGCGAGCTGCCGGACCCGTTCTGCGTGATCGCGACCCAGAACGACGTGGAGCCGGGACAGACGTACGAGCTTCCGGTCGCGGAGGTCGACCGGTTCACGAAGAAGATCCGGCTCGGCTACCCGGACACCGAGGAGGAGGCCGCGATCCTCGGGCGGCTCACCGGCGACCACCCGGTCGACTCGGTCGAGCCGGTCGCGACGATCGCGGACGTGCGGGCGGCCCGCCGGGTCGTCGGCGAGGTCGAGGCCTCGGAGGCGGTCCGGGAGTACGTGGCCCGGCTCGCGGTGTTCACCCGGCGGAACGCGAAGCTCGGGGCGAGCCCGCGCGGGAGCCTCGCGCTGATCCGCGCGTCGCAGGCCCGCGCCGCGCTCGACGGCCGCGGGTACGTGATCCCGGACGACGTTCAGACCGAGGCGCCGACGGTGCTCTCGCATCGGGTCCGGACCGAGTCGGGCGGGACCGACGGCGCGGACGTCGTCAGCGACGCGCTCGACCGGATTCGCGTGGAGTGACCCGCCCATGACGCCCCCCTCGCGCCGATGACGCCAGCGCTCACCCGACGAGGGCGCGTCGCCGGCGTCGTCGGCCTCGTCGCAGCCGCCAGCGCGTTCGCAGCAGGCGGCCGCGCCTTAGACGCGATCGTGATCCCGGTCGCCATCGCGCTCGCGGCCGGCTACGTCCAAGTGTTGCGGGTCGACGTGCCCGCGGTCCGCCACGTGGCGCCCGCCGACGGATTCGTCGGGGAGACGCGGGAGGTCCGCCTGGAGTTCGGACCCGACGCGGTCGGGGGCGGCGACGCCTCCCCGTCGTTCCTCGCCGACGTGTCTGTCCGGGTAGACGAGGGGCTCGACGGGCCGACGGCGCCGATCCGAGCGTCCGTCGGCACTGAGCCGGTGTCGTACCGCGTGACGTACCGCGAGCGCGGCGAGCGGACCCTCGGACCGATCGACCTCACCGTGACCGACGTGTTCGGCCTCTTCGAGCGCGAACTGGTCGTCGACGAGACCGACGCCGTGACGGTGTACCCGCCCCGCGACCCGATGCCGACGCGGTTCCGGCGGGCGCTGTACGCGGCCGACGCGGTCGACGTGAGCCGGCAACGGGAGGAGTTCGACCGGCTCCGCGAGTACACCCGTGGCGACGCGGTCCGCGACGTCCACTGGGCGACGACCGCCAAGCGAGACGAGATCGTCGTCAAGGAGTTCGCGGCCGAGACCGCGCGGAACCGGGTGACGATCGCGGGCGGGACAGACGTCGGCAGCGGGAAGGAACGACCGGTGTTCGCCGGTATCGACCACGGCGACACCGACCGGGCCGCGAGCGCGGTCGCGGCCGACGAGCTCGCCCGGGCGGCGGTGAGTCTCGCGCTGGCGCTGCTCGACGACGGGGTCCCGGTCGACGTGCGGCTCCCCGGCGGTCGCGTCTCGGCGGCACCGGGCGGCCGCGGTCGACGAGAGGTGCTGGAGCTGGCGGCGGTGACCGGCCCGGGAGCTGTGGCCGACGACGAGGCCGACGTGACGATCGTCGCCGGGGCGGACGGCGCCCGGTTCCGCACGGGCGACCGGGCGGTCTCCTTCGCGGACCTGCGCCGCGAGGCCGAGGAGGAGGGCACGCCGACCGGAGCCCACGGCCCGCGCCGAGCCGAGAGCGCGGCGGACCCCGGGGAGGTGGCGTCGCCGTGAGCCGCGGTTCGTCGCTCCGGGAACCCCGTTCACCGGGCGAGCCGACCGACGGCGACGGGCGGCTCGCCGACCCGGCGGTCGTCGGCGTCGCGGTCGTCACCGCGGCGTACCTCGCCGTGTTCTTCCAAATAACGAACGTCGTCGGCGGGACGGGACGGACCGCCGGCGTCGTCGCGCTCGCCGGCCTCGGCGGCGTCGCGCTGGCGCGGGCCGTCGGCGAGCGGACCGCGCTGTGGCTGGCCGGCCTCCTCCTCGCCGCGGGGCTCGCCGCCTACGTCCTCGCGATCCCCGAGAGCCGGCGAGCGCTGTTCACGGCGCGGAGCGTCGCCTTGGACCTCCTCGCGCTGTCGACCGGGCTCTCCGTGTTGCGGCTGGCGCTCGCGGACGTCTGGGTGCTCGCGGTGGCGCCGGTGCCGACGTTCCTCGTCGGCTACTTCGCCGGGCGCGGGCGACACGTCGCGGCCGCGTCGGTCGCGGGAGGGACGCTCGGCTTCCTCGTGTTGACCGGCGACGCCGAGACGGGAGCCGCGGTCGCCGGGGTCGTCGGCCTGGCGCTCGCCGTCGGCCTCGCGACGCTCTCGACGCCGAGCCGGCGCCGCGGCCACGCGGGGACGTTCGCCGTGGTGGTCGCCGCGATGGTCGTCGCGAGCGCGACCGTCACCGTGATCCCGGCGGGGGCGGCGGCCCCGCTGGGGCTCGACCGCGGGACGACGACGTTAGAGTCGAGCCTGAGCGGCGACGACGAGCTGGACGTCGTCGGATCGACGCGGCTCTCGCCGGAGGTGCGGTACACGATCGAGAGCCCGGTCGAGCGGAACTGGCACACCGGCGCGTACGACACCTACACCGGCGATGGGTGGGTGCGGAGCGGCGAGCGGTCAGCGGTCAACGGCTCGCTGTCGGGCCCGCCGGGCGCGAGCGACCTCGTCGAGACGCGGATCACCTCGGAGGCCGAGTCGACCGCGCTGCCGGCGCCGTGGAAGCCGGTCTCGGCTCTGGGCGGCGGCGCGGTCGAGGTCGACGAGCGGGGGAGCCTCCGGCTCGCGGAGCCGCTCGAACCGGGCGACGGGGCGGTCGTCCGGAGCCGCGTGCTCGACGCAGACCCCGCGGCGCTCCGGAACGCCAGCGACGACTACCCGACGGCCATCGAGGAGCGGTACACGCAGCTGCCCGAGAGCACGCCCGAGCGGGTCGGCGACCGAACAGAGGAGATCGTCGCTGCCGCGGGCGCGGAGTCGCCGTACGAGCAGGCGGCCGCGGTCGAGGCGTACCTCCGCTCGGAGTACGAGTACACGCTGACCGTCGAGGAGCCCGAGGGAGACGTGGCGGACGCGTTCCTCTTCGAGATGGACGCCGGGTACTGCGTGTACTTCGCGACGACGATGGCGGCGATGCTCCGGTCGCAGGGGATCCCGACGCGCTTCGAGACCGGCTACACCCCGGGCCAGCGGGTGGGCGACGACGAGTACGTCGTCCGGGGACAGAACGCCCACGCGTGGGTGTCGATCTACGTGCCGGACCACGGCTGGGTGGCGTTCGACCCGACCCCGTCCGGGCCGCGCGACGAGACGCGGGCGACCCGGCTCGCGGAGGCGCGCGCCGACGGGGCGGAGAACGTCGACACGGACGCGTCCGTCCCGGACCGGACGCCGGACCCCGAACCGAACCAGACCGACGCGGAGACGACCGACGACGCGCCGAGCGGGGGGACGAACGACTCGACGGTCGGGAACGCGAGCGGCGGCGGCGCGGTCGGTCCCACCGACATCGCGCGGCTCGACGGGACCCGGACCGGAACCATTCCGGCGGCGGCCACGCGGTCGGCGAGGGGATCCGAGGCGGACGGGAGCGACGGCGGCCCGCTCGGGTCGCTCCCCGACCCGGAGACCGCGCTCTACTGGCTGCTCGTCGCGGGGCTCGGCGTCGCGGGGGTCCGCCGGACGGGACTCGCGGGACGAGTTCACCGTCGGATCGGTCCGGCGCTCCCGCGGCGGCGGCGCGATCCGAGGGCGGACGCCGAGCGCGCGTTCGGGGACCTCGAACGGCTGTTGGCCGGGCGCTACCGCGAGCGGCGCCCGGGGGAGACGCCGCGGAGCTACGTCGACGCGGTCCGGACGCTCGGCGCGGACGAGCGCGTCGAGACCGTCGCCGCCGCGTACGAGCGCGCCGCGTACGCCGGGTCGGTGACGCGCGCCGAGGCCGACGAGGCCCGGCGGGCCGTGCGCCGGCTCGCGCTCGAACGGCTGCCGCTCGTCGGGCGGTTCGTCCGCTGAACGGGGGGCTTCCCGACACTATTTAATATGGGCATCCTGTAGACTCAGGCTGTAATGTCGGAAGTCTGCTCGACGTGCGGACTGCCCCAGGAACTCTGCGTCTGCGAGGACGTCGCGAAAGAGTCCCAGCAGATCAGCATCCGCATCGACGAGCGCAGGTACGGTAAGGAGGTAACGGTCATCGAAGGATTCGACCCGAAGGACGTGGACCTGAGTTCCCTCTCGTCGGATCTCAAGTCGAAGTTCGCCTGCGGGGGCACCGTCGAAGACGGCGCCATCGAACTCCAGGGGAACCACTCGGGTCGCGTGGAGGACTTCCTCCGCGACAAGGGCTTCAACGTCGCGTGACCGTCACCTGACCGTCCGCCGTCGAGCGTCGGTTCGAACCGCAGTCGGCTCTCGTTTTTACCATGAGTCGCGTCCGGGAGCGACGGCACCGTCGACTCACGCGGCCGGAACGGACCGTCTCAGGCGACTACCGCGGCGCGGCCGACGACGAACGCCACCGCCGCGAGGAAGGTTCCGTACTTAAATCGGCGCTGCGCGGCGGCCGGGTCGGCGAAGCCCTCGTAGGCGGCGTACAGCATGACCGCGTCGGCGACCGCGACGACCGCGAGGTACGCCGCGCCGAGCGTCCCGGAGAGGTACGGTAGCGGGCTGACGGTCACGGCGACGCCGAGCGCGGCCGCGCCGATCCACAGCGCGCGGCGCTCGCCGACCGCGATGGGGAGCGTCGCGAGCCCCTCCTCGCGGTCGCCCGCCACGTCCTCGACGTCTTTGATCACCTCGCGGGTGAACGTCGAGAGACCGGCGAGCGCGGCGAGGACGAGGACCGCGCGCGGGTTCCCGACCGCGGCGCCGCCGAACAGGAACGTCGAGCCGACGAGGTAGGCGACCAGAGCGTTGCCGAGCCCGGGCGTACCCTTGAAGACGCTCGTGTAGGTGACGAGCGCGACGAGGTTCACCGCGGCGATGCCGATCGCGAGGGTCGGGAGTCGGACCGCGAACGCGACCGCGACCGCGAACCAGAGCGCGGCGGTCGCCAGCGCGGTCCGCGGCGAGACGGCGCCGCGGGGGATCGGCCGGCCGGGGCTATTGACGGCGTCGATCTCGCGGTCGAAGTAGTCGTTGATCGCGTTGCCCGCGGCGACCGCGAAGACGGTCGTCGCGGCCGCTAGCGCGGTCGGGAGGGCGGCGCCGCCCGCGCCCGCGACGAACGCGCCGGTGGCCGTGAGCCCCCCGGCGGCGACGCAGTTGCCGAGGCGCGCGAGCTCGACGATACCGCGGAGCGCGTCTCGCACGTCGTCCGCCTACTCCCGCCCGCGAGGAATAAACGGTGTGGGATCGGTCGCGCTGCGCCGCCGGCCCGGCTCGGGTCGTCCAACCGGTCCGCGGGAATCCGCCGAAAAGTAAAACCGGCGCTGCCCGTACCGGCTGTCATGTCCGACGCCGCCGTCAGCGGGGACCGCCGCCTGCGGGTCGACCTCGACGTCGACCTCGTCGACGACAGCGGGTGTCCGATCGTCACCGAAGCCACCGAGGCCGCCGGGGTGGCTGTCAACGCCGTCGGCGAGGAGTGCGTCGTCGACGTGACGACGTCCGACGGCGACGTGCGCCGTGGGACAGGCGAAGTGGGCGAGGATTGCCTCTGTCACGCCTTCTCCCGGCTCGGCTACGCCCCGCACTTCCGGCGCGTCGAGGACGGGACGATCCTCGTGACCGCGTACGTCGACGACCGCGACGCCGTGCGCCGACTGGTCGAGGAGCTCCGCGAGGTCGTCGACCGGGTGCGGCTCGTCCGGCTCGCGGTCGTGGAGGGCCCCGACGCGACCGAGCAGGTCACCTTCGACCTCTCCGCGCTGACGCCGAAACAGCGCCGCGGCCTCGAACTCGCGGTCGTCCGCGGCTACTTCGACGACGACCGCGACGTGCGCCTGAGCGACCTCGCGGACGAGCTCGGGATCAGCAAGTCGGCGCTCTCACAGCGGCTCCGCACCGCGCAGGCGAAGCTGGTGACCGACGTCTTCGACGGCGTCGAAGGGTGAGCGCGGTCCTCTTGAAGAGATACACACGTGAAGCGGGACGCGGAGGTGGCGTCGACGCGTCGGGCCGGGTATGACCGACGACGAGCCGCCGGTTCCCGAACCGGCCCGAGACGACGCCACCGTCGAACTCGTGCGCGACGCCATCGGCGTCGCGCGCGGCGAGGTGCCCGCGGAGCGGTTCTCGACGAAGTACGGCACGGGCAGCGAGTCGGACGGCGGCCCGGAGTGAGGTCCGCCGCCGGACGGCGACTCAGTCGTCCGCGGGCGCGGACCGGTCGGGGCCGTCGATCCGCGCGAGGGCCTCCTCGCCGGCGCGCTCCGACTCCGTGAGATAGCACTTCGGGTCGGGCGCGAACGGGTCGCCGTGCGCGGAGAGCGCCCGGAGCCGCGAGCCGCCGCGACAGATCGACTGGTACGCGCAGTCGGCGCACCGCCCGGAGAGGTGTTCCTCCCGCTCGCGGAGCCCGGAGAGGAGCGGGTTCGACTCGTCGGACCAGATCGCGCCGAACGAGCGGTCACGGACGTTCCCGGGCGAGTACCCCTGCCAGAACTGCGTCAGGTGGACGTTGCCGACGGGGTCGACGTCGGCGACGCGCTCGCCGGTCGGGTCGCCCCCGTTGCGTTCGAGGTACCGGTAGATGAGCCGGGCGCGATCCTCCCCCATCTCGCGGTCGGCGTACTCGACCAGGTGGCCCGCATCGGCGTAGTTGCCGACGAGCAGGGTCTCTATCTCCTCGCCTCGGTCGTGGTACTCGCGGGTGAGGTCACAGAGGTCGGTGACCGCCTTCCGAGTGGCCTCCGGGGAGAGGTCGACGTCGGAGATGTCGGCGCCGCGGCCGCCGTAATCGAGGTGGTAGAAGCAGAAGCGGTCGACGCCCACGTCGGCGAGCAGGTCGACGACGCCCGCGAGGTCGTCGACGTTGTGCTCGGTGATCGTGTACCGCAGTCCGGTCTTGAGCCCCACGTCGAGGCAGGCCTCGATCCCGCGCACGGCGGCGTCGAACGCGCCCTCCTCGCCCCGGATGCGGTCGTTGCGCTCGGGGAGTCCGTCGACCGAGACGCCGGCGTACTTGAGGCCGGCCTCCTTCAGTTCGCGGGCGCGCTCCCGGGTGAGGAGCGTGCCGTTCGTCGAGAGCACCGGCCGGATTCCGCTGTTGTCGGCGTACGCGACCAGCTCGGTGAGGTCCTCGCGGACGAGGGGCTCGCCGCCGGAGAAGAGGAGGACCGGGACGCCGAACTCGGCGAGGTCGTCGACGAGCGCCTTCCCCTCCGCGGTGGAGAGCTCGTTCGGCGCGCCCGCCTCGTCGGCGCCGGCGTAGCAGTGCTCGCAGTAGAGGTTACACCGCTTCGTGGTGTTCCAGACGACGACCGGACGCTGCTGTACCTCCTCGGTGATCTGCGGCTTCTTCGAGCCGTCGGCCGCGTCGTAGCGGAGCCCGTCGCTCTCGGCGTCGAGCCCGCAGAGCAGCTTGCTGACGGATATCATCGCTGGTCCCCCGCGTCGTCGGCGTCGACCGCGTCGGCCGGGGGCGCGCCGCCGCAGGAGACGGTCGGCGTCCCCTCCGTCTCCTCGTAAACGCGCGGTTCGTCGGCGTCCCCGTCGCCATCGTCGCTCTCTCCGGCCTCCGCCCCGTCGTCCGCGAGCGACCCGGCGGAAAACCGGGAAACCTCTGCGGCCGGGCACACCCACACGTCGCGGGCGTACCACGCGAAGAGCTTGCTCGCCTCCTCGTGGGCGGCGTCCGGCGTCGGGGCGGCGACGGTTCCGACGTGGCGGAGCGGGTCCGACTCCGCCTCGCGGACGAACACCTCGAAGCGGCGACCGTCGGCCGACCGCGGCCCGTTCGCGCCCTCGCTTCGGTCCGTCTTCTCGACCATACCCCACCGTACGGACGGTTCCCCGAACGGGGTTTCGCGCGTTCCCACGGCCGCGAAATTCGACCGAACGGGTTCGGGCGAGACGGTAACGCGGAGGGGTCGCCGTCCGAGTCGAGCGACGGCGGCAGACCTGCCGCTCCCGGCTCCGAGAGGATCGAGGACCGCGTACGCCGCGATCCCGTGTGAGAGCGGCCGTTACCGAAGGAGAAACCCGATCAGATGACGCGGTTCTGCAGGTAGTCGAGGTGTTTCGCGTTGTAGACGATCTTGACCTCGTCGGTGGCCGGGCTCCCGATACAGGTGAGCCGGACGTTCTTCTCCTCGACCTCCTCGTCGGAGAGGATCTGCTGCATGTCCATCTCGATGTCACCTTCCTTGACGATGGACGCGCAGTTCGCGCACGCGCCGGCGCGGCACGAGAAGGGCCAGTCGTAGCCCTGCGCCTCGGCCGATTCGAGGATGTATTCGCCCTGGTTCACTTCGAGGGTGCCGTAGTCCTCTTCGTCGAGGCCGGCGTCTGCGGCCTCCTCGAAGAGATTATCGTCGTCCATCGACCAGCCGTGGTCGTCGAGCACTTCGTAGTTGAGGTATTCTACTGTGGGCATCACCTGACGGTTTGGTGCCCACCTCATTAGGCTTTGCTGTTCCCCGTCCGCCGCCGCCGAGACGAGAGCCCGACGACCGAACGAGTTCGCTTCCGCGGCCGAACGAGTTCGGCACGTTCCGTCGCCTCGTCCGGGGATCGGGGCGTCGTCGATCGGCCGGGTTCCTCACCGCCGGCGACCTCCGTCCGATCGCGTGACTGCGCGTTATCGCGACTGATACGAGGTGAGTAACAATAAATAGCGTACGACGCGCAGGACGTACCGATGGAGGAGTCCGTCGTCGCCGACTTCGTGGGCCGCGTTCACGCGGCGAGCCTGTCCGCCGACGAGCCGGCGACCGGTCGCGTCCTGTTGAGCCAGCGACGGCTGGTCCTCGCGACCGACGACGGCAAGGAGACGATCCCCCTCTCGCGGGTGTTCGACGTCGTCGTCGGGAGCGTCCCCGGCGACCTGCGCTCGTTCTTCAACGACAGCGTCACCGTCGCGTACGAGCGCGACGGGTCGCGGCGCTCGGCGCTCGTGGAAGGCGAACCCGACGACATGGACAAGTTCGTCAGGCTGCTGTTCACGTCCCTGTTGCGGAACGTCACCGTGACGGTGCGACACCCAGCGAAGGTCGGCGGCCGCGTCACGGACGCGACCGACCACCGCGCCTCGGTGTCGGTGTCGCCGGGCGAGATACGGTTCAACAACTGTCCGGACCCGTTCACGGTCGACCTCTCTTCGGTGATCGACTACGAGCGGACGGACCGCACCCTCGGCGGGAAGAAGCGCCCCGCGCTGGTCTTCGAACACGTCGTCGACGACCAGACGGTCACGTCGATCACGACCGTGCCGAACGAGCGCGCGCTCAACATCCTCGGCCGGTACATCAAGATCGAGTACGACGAGGCGATGGAGGACTTGGAGTCCTTCGACCCGACCGAAGAGCAGCTGGAGATCCTCGTCTCTATCTACTCCGCGGGCGGCGAGGCGAACATCGCGGACGTCGTCACCGGCGATGTCGCCCAGACGTCGATGATCCTCGACACGCTCCGAGAGGAGGACCTCGTCGCCGACGGCGACAGCGGGACCACGCTCACCCGCAAGGGACAGATGATCGTGAGCTCGTACCTCGAATCCGTCAACGCCTGAGCGCCGCACGCGGAGTTTGGGCCGGACGCGGCGCGCGCTCGGGGGAAGTTTCATAGTCGTGTACCCGTAGGTATCTCTCATGCGAGACAGCAACCACCCCGGCGGCGAGTCGCCGCTCGACGCCGTGGTCCGCGAACGGGGACTCGACGCGCCCGACGGGGCGGGGAAGCCCGATCCGACCGGGGACTCGACGTGTCCGGGCGACGCCGGCGGTTCGGGGCCGCGAGTCGCCCGCGTGCCGGAGAGCCACACCCACGACACGTTCTCTGTCGAGGGGATCGAGACCGACCGCCGCGAGGGGTTACTGGAGACGGTCCTGCGCGACGTCGACGGCGTCAGCGCCGCCTCGGCAACGCGGCGCAACGGGACCGTCGGCGTCCACCACGACCCGTCGCTCTCGCGGGACGCGCTCCGCGGGGAGCTCGAATCCTGCGGCCTCGTCGTCGCGCCCGGCGACGAGGCGTTCGAGTCCCGGCGCGCCTCGCAGTTCGCGTCGGCGCGCGTCGCGGTCGCGACCCTGTTCGGCCTGATGGTCGCGACGCCGTACATCGCGGTGCTGTACCCGACCCGGGTCGAGTGGCTGTTCTACGACCCGGTGACCGTCCAGTACCTTCAGTCGATCCTCGACTCGCAGATGACGACGCACTTCTTCATTAACCTCGGCGCGCTCTCGGGGCTCGCGTTCCTCGTCGCCTGCGGCCCGACGATCCGTCGCGCGGCCGCGGCGGTGCGCGACGGTGAGTTCACCAACGAGGTCGCGTTCGTCGGGGGGGTCGCCGCCCTCTACGGCTACAGCACGCTCACCGCGTTCACCGGGCTGGAGGGCGCGGTCCACTACGACCTGGTCGCGTACGCGGTCGTCGTCGCGACCTTCTGGACGCAGTTCGGCGTCACGGACACCGCGGTCGATCCCGCGTCGCGCGGCGAGTCCGCCGCGGAGCCGGCCGACGCCGACGCGGACGAACCGGTCGCGATGACCGACGGCGGGCGCTGACGCGTCACGGCGGTCGTCACTTTTACTCTCGCGCGCCGGTCCCGCTCTCGACCGTCGCCGGTTCCGCTCGCTGACCCGCCCGCTCGCCTTTTACCGTTCGTGCGTCGCTTCCGGAGAGTCACTCCGCCGCGTCCGCGCCCGCGACGGGCGTCCCGCTCTCGTCGACGGTCATGACGCCGTCGACGGTGACCTCGTCGCCGACGGCGAGGACGTCGCCCCACGATCGCTCCTCGACGACGGTGTTGACCATCAGCCGGAAGTCGTGGTCGAAGCGGTCGCTCGCGGTCCACTCGGGCAGCGTCTCGCGGCGCTTCCGGACGAACCGCTCGCGGAACCCGTCGATCTCGGCCCCCGTGTCCGGGTCGCGAGAGGGGACGACGCAGCGCTGACACGGGTTGACGCCGATCAGCGCCGTGTCGCCGACCGCGACGCGGACGCCCTCCCCGTGGTCGGCGAACAGCCTGTCCTCGAAGAACGCCGGGCAGTCGTCCAACACGACGTTCGGGCGGAGCCGCCGGCGCATCTCCGTCGCGTCCGCCACGTCCTCGAACCACGAGGCGACGGTCGCCAGCGTCGCCCGCGAAACCACCGTCGGCCCGCGCGCGGCGCGGTCGTCGGGGAAGCCGCCCGCGTCGTCTCGCACGAGGTCGACCGCGTACCCGAGGTACTCGCCGACCCAGTCGGCCAGCGCGTCGCCTTCGTCGGGGAGCGCGAAGGTGCGCTCGTCGGCCGGGGCGCGTTCCGTCGCCGGTCGCGAGAGCGTCACGGCCGTCGGCGTGGCGTCGGGCGGGCCGGCAAGTTCGTACTCGGCGCTGAGCCCGTGGATCGCCGGCTCGCTCTTCCCGTTGACGTAGCCGCCGCCACCGCTGACGGAGGCGCGCTCCGGGTCGACGCCGGCCTCGACGAGCGCGTACGTGCGGTCGCCGCGGAGCGCGCCCTCGGGGCCGATCGCGGCGCGGTCGACGGCGACGCCGTCACAGGACTTCAGGGGATACGCGAGGAGTTCGGCGACGCGTGTCATACCGCGAGTTCGACGGGCCGGATAAAAAGCGATCGGCCGACGGGGGCGTCCCCGCCGGACGGTGGTCGCGCGCGACGACGGGTCAGAACAGCCCGGCGATGAACCCGACGCCCATGACGACGAGGACCGCCGCGGAGAACGCGGGCAGGTACGGGGTGTACCGCTCGACGCGCTCCCGAGAGCGGTGGTAGCCGGCGATCAGCAGCAACGTGAGTCCGACGATACCCGCGATGACGGTGAGCGCGTAAGCGCTCATCAGTTCGAGACAGTAGTTCGACCCGGCACAGAGCGCGATGATCTCGAACTCCTCCTCGTGGGCGAACCCGAGGACGAACGCGAACCACGCGATTCCCAGCAGGCCGCGGTCGGCCCCCTCGTCGAAGCCGCCGTGCGAGTGGCCGCCGACGAACGGGAGAAGCCGCTTCAATCGAGCGAGGCGTCCGTCGTCGTCATCGTGGTCGTGGCTGTGGTCGTGGTCGTGGCTGTGGTCGCGATCGTGGCCGTGGGCGTGAGCGTCGTGATCGTCCGACGCCTCAAGAGAGCCGTGAGAGTGCCCGTGGACGTACTCGCGGACGCCGAGCCCGATCAGCAGCGCGCCGGCGACGAGGCTGACCGGCCCACCGATCTGGACGCCGCCGAGCACCGTGATCGGCTCGTTGACCTGCGTGAGATCGAAGTAGCTCTTCGCGTAGAAGAAGACGACGACCATCGCGATGCTGCTCACGAGGTGGCCGAGGCCGATGATGGCGCTCGCCGCGAACCCGTACAGCCACTTGTTGGTCTGGTCGAGGGCGTAGGAGGCGGCGACCGGCCAGCCGTGGCCCGGTTCGACGCCGTGGACCGCGCCGAGGAGGACCGCGCCCGCGAGCGGGCCGAACAGTTCACTTGAGAGCATACGCGGCGCTCCGAGCGGGCGGGGTTTAGCGGTTGTTAGTACCGAACCGGGTGAATCGTCATAACGAACCTCTTGTACTCGCGGGATCCACGACGGCACAATGCGAACGAGCTTCAACGTCCCGGACGACCTCGTCGACGAGTTCGATCGGACGTGGCGGGAGGAGGGGATCGAGAACAGGTCGCGGGCGGTCCGCGAGGCGATGCGCGAGTTCGTGGAGTCGCACTCGCGGCTCGAAGACACGACCGGCGAGGTGGTCGCGCTCGTCGGCTTCGACTACCGCCACCACGAGGTCATCCGGGAGCTCCACGGCGCGCAACACGAGTATCAGGACGTGATCCTCAACACGAGTCACACCCACCAGGGCGAGTGGTGTCTGGAGTCGCTGTTCTGCCGCGGCGACGCCGAGCGCGTCCGACAGCTCACGTACCGGCTCCGCGACTTCGACGCCGTCCGTCGAGTGAAGGTGATGCTGATTCGGGACGGCCCCGACTGACCGGACGAGGTTCCCGAGTGGTAATCGAGGAACGTTCGCCGCGGCGATGTCGTCATCGTCGAGTTCGATCCGACGGAGGGCTCGGAGCAGAGAGGGGCACGGCCCTGCGTAGTCGTCCAGAACGATATCGGGAACGAGAACGACCCGACGACCATCGTCGTTCCGATCACGACATCGCGGGGAGACGAACTGTGTCCCTTCGAGATGCGTATTCCGGTCGCGGAGTCGCCGCTTCGGGAGGATTCGGTCGCGCTCTGTAGTCAAATTCGCACGGTGCCTATCGAACACCGCATTACCAACAGCAGTGGTTCCGTCCCGGAATCTCGAACGAAGGAAGTCGACGAGGCGCTCAGGTATGGCCTCGGCCTGATCGATCCCTAGCGATTCTCTCGCTGTTCGACCTTGTTCAATTCGATCAACAGCCGGAAGATCGCCTTCACGAGGTTCGCGTCCACGTCGAAGCGCTCGGCGTTCTCCCCGGCGCGCTCCATCACGCGCTCCTCCTGCCCCTCGTCGGTGGTCGGGAGGTCGCGCTCCTCCTTCACTGCCGCGACGGTGTCGGCGACGTACGTCCGGCGGGCGATCAGCTCGACTATCTCGCGGTCGATGTCCTCTATCTCGTGTCGCAGTTCGTCGAGGCTCCGGTCCTCCGCGTTGGGTGTGTCGCTCATTGGTAGTAGGGTCAGTGATCTGTCGCGGGCGCTCACTCGACGGTCGCGCCGTCGGCTCTCGTCGTCGTTCGCCGCAGCGTTCCGGGACGGTCGGCCCAGGCGTCGGCGACCGCGTCGAGGTCGGTCTCGGGATCGGCCGGGTCCGCGACGGCGACGACGCTCGGGCCGGTCCCCGACAGCGACACCGCGGTCGCGTGCGGCATCGCCTCGACCGCGGGGTCGGCGTCGAAGCCGAGCGCGGCGGAGAACGCCAGTCCGTTCACCGTCATCGCCTCGCCGTACCGCCCGTCGAGCACGAGGTCGGTGACGAGGTCAGCCATGGGCGCGACGGCCTCGCAGCGCGCCACGTCGGCGTCCGCGCTGTAGGCGCGCTCGGGCGGCGTCCAGACGAGAACGTCCCAGTCGACTGTCTCGCGGGCGCGGAGTTCGTCGGCGTCGTTGTCGGTGACGGTGACGCCGCCGAGCATCGACGCGGTCGCGTCGTCGAACGCGCCGGTGACCGTGACGCCGACCTCGCGGGCCGCTCGCACGCCAAGTCGACAGGCCTCCAGGCGGGTCACGTCGACCGCGGGGTCGTCCGGGTCGTCGCCGACCGCGTCGTCACTTGCGCGGCCGTCGTCGCCGACCGCGTCGCCACTTGCGCGGCCGCCGTCGCCGACCACGAGCCCGAGCGCGTCGCAGGTCGCGAGGACGGTCGCGTTGGCGGCCGCGCTGGAGCTTTTCAGCCCCGCCGCAAGCGGCACGTCGCTGTCGGTCCGGACGGTGCCGCCCTCGCCGTCGCCCCAGCGGTCGGTCGCGAGGCTCACGCAGCGCTCGATCAGGTCGGTGTCGGCGTCGGGGTCCTCGGCGATCTCGCCCGCGACGCCGTCGGCCGCGGGGTCGAGGTCGACCGCCGCGCGCGTCTCGACGTCGATGCCGAAGGCGGCGCCCGTGCCGGTCGCGAGCGCGTTCAACACGGTCCCGGCGCCGAGCGCCGCCGCCCGTCCTTCCATGGGTTCACGGCTCGCGAGCGCGGACAAAGAGGTAGCGATCACGGCGAGTCTCTCTGTCAGGGAGGCCGGGCGCCCCGGTTCCGGGGTATCAGAGCGGTTCCGCGCGCCTGACGGCCGCGTCGACCGCGTACCGCTCGGCGTCGGGTCGAACGGGCGTCCCGTCGGTCTCGAACCGGATCGTCACCTCGAACGACCGCGATCTCGTCCCGCCGAACCGGTTGTCGCGGGGGAAGCGTCGCGTGACGTACGCGAACCCGACCGCCTCGCGCTCGTCTGAGCCCCGCGGGACGGCGTACGCGTCGGCCCGGAACTCGATCGTTCCGTACTCGAACCGCCCCGCGTTCTCGACGGTCAAGCGGGCCCTGACCCGCGTCCAGCCGCCGCCCTGCGTCACGTCGCGGACCGTCGCGTCGGTGACGACGAGCCCTGACCCGTCGGGGTTGACCTCGTCGGGCGTCGCTTCCTCGGCGCCGCCGTCGGACCCGCCTCCGTCGCCGTCGGATCCGGTCTCGTCGCCGTCGGACCCGCCTCCGTCGTTCGCGTCCGAGCCGCCGGTCGTCCCGTTCTCGGTCTGTTGAGGGGTCGAGCCGCCCTCCTCCGAGGTCACCAGACAGCCGGCGAGCAGCCCGGCGACGCCGACCGCGACGACGCCCCGCCGCGACGCTCGCCGGACGGGTCGGTCGGCGTCCCGGCCGTCCGCCCCGTCCGCGGAACGGGTCATCGCATCACCGTCCCGAGGACCCCGGTCGACGCGCCGACGGCCGCGGCGACGAACGCCGTCGCAACCGTCGGCACGAACGCGTCCGCCAGCCCGTGCGCCTGCGCGGCGGCGTCGCCCTGCGAGACGACGATCATGGTGGCCGCGACCAGGCCGTACGCCAGCGCGCCGAGTCCCGTTCCGAGCCCGCATGTCACAGCCGCGGCGGTGACGCCGCGGGCACGGGACCCGACGAGGACGCCGAGGACGCCGGCCAGCGGGACCGCGCCGACGAGGACCGCCGCGGTCACGGCGAGGTACGACTGGGCGACGAACACGGGTCCGAAGCGCGCGGTCTCGCCGGTCGCGGCGGTCGCCAGCGCCGCCTCCGCCCAGCCCGTCGCGGCCGCGCCGACGATGCCGGCGCCGGCGCCGACGAGGGCGAACGCCGCGGCCACGAGGCCGATCTCGTTCGCGTTCACGCGCCGGTCACCCACCCGTGCCGTAGTCGGCCGTGCCAGCCCGTCCGCTCCTCCCACGCGTCGCCGGAGAAGCCGGTGGCGAGTAGGAACTCGCCCGCCCGGACGAGGTAGCCGTACTGGACGCCGGCGTGCTCGTCGAAGCCGTACCGCTCTCCCTCCGCCTCGCGGTGATAGAAGCGGTACCAGGGGGTCGGGCCGCCGTCGTCCCCAATTCCCCCGGCGGCGGCCGTGCCGTTCTCGGTCGCCGAGCCGTTCCCGGTCGCCGAACTGTTCCCGCTGAAGTCGGAACCGGCGAGCGTCGCCTCCGGGTCGATCGGCGCGCGCCCCTCCGTGGCGCCCTCGTCGAGGGCGGTCGAGAGCCGCGCGTCGGCGGTCTCCGCGTCCGGGTACCGCTGGACGTACACCGGGACGCCGTCCAGTTCGCGGGCCCAACCGCGGAACGTCTCTTCGGGCCGATTCCCCGCCGGCGGGCGGCGGGCGAACGAGAAGAACAGCTCCTCGACGCGGTCGGCGGGCCGCGGGATCGGGCCGAGGCGGGCACGCAGTTCGCGCCGGCGATCGGCACTAAGGGCGTCGCCGTAGATGCGCGGGACGCGGTCGCGGTCGATCTCATCTCGGTCGTACGGCCGGTGCGCGAACGTCGAGAAGCCGCGGCTCGCGACGGCGAGTTCGACGAGCGTCCCGGTCGTGACGCGACCCCGCTCGGGATTGTCCGGCGGGAGCGGCGCCAGCAGCCTCCGGAACAGGCGGTTGTGGATCGGGTTCCGCGAGAACTGTTCCTCGACGTAGAGGGAGGTTCCCATGCCCGCCAGCCCGGTGCGCAACCGGTCGAGTTCTTCGAGGGCGCGGTCCACGTCGCCGCGGGGCGCGAACTCGCGTAAGACCTCGACGTGGCGGTCGACTCGGTCGCGGATCCGGGACCCGGGCGAGAAGTGCGGTTCGAGGGCCTCGGCCGCGCGGGACGCCGCGGTCTCCCCCGCGGCGGCGACCGCGTCGACCTGTTCGGTCGCGATCGCCGCCTCCTCGTCGACGGTCGCCCGGACCGACCGGACCGTCGAGACCGCCTCGGCGACAGCGTCGCGGTAGGTCGCGACCGCGTCCGGGTACTCGGTCGCGAACCACACCGCGTCGTCGACGACCTCGCGCGTCGCGTCCGCGAGCGCGGCGTTCGTCACCGGCGGGTCGCCGTCGGCGTCCGCCGGGTCGTCGGAGGGGGGGTCCTCTGGCGGGTCGTCGGCGTCGCCCCCGTCTCCCCCGTCGCCCGGCGCGTCGGCGGCCTCGGGCGCGTCGGGATACTCGACGCCCTCGACGCCGAGGCACCCGGCGGTCCCGACGAGGGCGGCGCCGACGCCTAAGAGCGCCCGTCGCGTCCGTTGCATGACACGCACTCCCCGCGGCAGGAACTTAAATGTGGTACGCCGATTCTCGCTGTTGAGGGCGCGCCCGCAGTCCGGCGGTCCGACCGGCAGCCGAGCGACGCGTTGGGGCCGAGGGCCGAGCGCGTCCCTTTTGAGGCCGGCACCCCGAGCGTCGCGTATGTCCGCGCCATCACGCAGCGACGTGCCGCCGACCTCGATCGGCGTCGACCTCCGCGAGGAG
This sequence comes from Halorubrum sp. CGM5_25_10-8B, assembly GCF_005435095.1. Classification (NCBI taxonomy): domain Archaea; kingdom Methanobacteriati; phylum Methanobacteriota; class Halobacteria; order Halobacteriales; family Haloferacaceae; genus Halorubrum; species Halorubrum sp. CGM5_25_10-8B. The sequence goes on from NZ_SGTY01000006.1 coordinate 51,569, forward strand.
GGCGTCGTCGTCGAGTACCTCGACGGCCGAACGACCCTCTACCGGGGCGCCCCCGACTCCGCCGAGGGGTCGGTCACCGCCGGTCCCGGCAAGGAGACGCACGTGCTCGTCACCGACCCGACGGAGACGGAGGGCGTGATGACGTACGTGAACGATTACAAGACCGACGACGAGATCCTCGAGGAGTCCGGCGTCGGTCGCGTCATCGTCGAGGACGGCGATCGCGACGAGGTGTTCCCCGGCGTGATCGTCGGCCGGGACGGTAAGCGCAACGAGGTCGTCGCCGATCCCGAGGTCGCCGGCGGGCGCGTGTTCGTCTTCGTCGAGGACGGTTGGACCGAGGGGAGCTACGAGATCGTCGAGGGCCCGGAGGACGGGCTCGACGCGCACCGGTGACCCCGACGCCGACGGGACCCTTCTGATGAGCCTCGCGAAACCCTGGCGCGAACTCGACCGCTCGACCGTCGGGAGCGCCCCCGATCGCTACGCACTCTACGAACTCGGCGATGCCGACGGCGACACGGTCGGGTTCGGCACGGGCGTCCTCCGCGACGAGCTGAAGGAGGCGCTCGCGTACGGCGACGCCGCGACGGTTCGGTGGGAGCTCGCCGACTCGCCCGACCACGCCGAGCGGCTGCTCGCGGACCACGTCGAGGAGTGACCCACTCGTCCGGTCCGCTCGTCCCGACCGACCGGGAACGACCGACAGACGAAAGGCCCGCGGCCGCCGAGGAGGCGACATGAGCGACGAGGCCGAGACCGACGGCGGCGACGAGGTGCTCCGCGCCAGCGACATCGGCGGCGAGGGGCCGCCGATCGAGGAGAAGCCGTACAAGATCGTCTTCGAGGCGAACAAGTGCTTCGGGGCGGGGAAGTGTGCCGAGGTCGCGGACAACTGGGTGATGGACGTGGCGAGCGGGATGGCGAAGCCGGAGGCGTACTACATCGGCGAGGAGGACCTAGCCGAGAACGTCAGCGCGGCAGAGGCGTGTCCCGCGAAGAAGGACGCGGGTGTGATCCACGTCGTCGACCGGCGGACCGACGAGGAGATCGCGCCGGACCCGCACGGCGACGGGACGCTCTCGGTCGACTGGTAGGGCCCGGGCTTCCGAAAGGGGTTTCACCGCGCCGCCGGTAGCCGAATCCGCGCGGGGGTGGCTGAGCCTGGCCAAAAGCGGCGGACTTAAGATCCGCTCCTGTAGAGGTTCGAGGGTTCGAATCCCTTCCCCCGCACTCCTGCGGCGAGCACTTCGCGAGCCGCGGGTGGAGACAAGGAACGGTTCGAACTAGGGAGCGGGAGGTGAGCGAGCCGCGACGCGGCGAGCGAACGGGAGCGACTGGAGTTCGAATCCCTTCCCCCGCACTCCTGGGGCGAGCACTTCGCGAGCGGCCCGCGAATTAACTGGCACCGTCCACCTGCTCGGCGAGCAGATCTCCGCTCCCGATTCCGAATGTCGATACTGGTGGGACCCGCGTCACGGCCCGAACGACCGACCTCGGAGGACCGGAAGCGGTCGCCCGAGCCTAAAGCTATCAGATGCGATAATCTCTCCCGCACAGTTTTGTGAGGGCGGTCGGAGCAGGGGACATGGAAGTTCCGCCCACCGTCCGGGAACACGCCGGCGTGCCGTTACTCGTCGGGATCGGCGGGGGGTTGTTCGCGACGCACGTGTGGCACGCGATCGGCGAGGAAGAGAGCGCCGCGACGTTCCTGTTGGGTATCGTCGCTCCCATGCTCTTCGCCGCCGGCGTCGTAGGCGGCGGCGTCTGGCTGTGGAGGCGGGACACGGACGGCGAGTACGCGCTCAGAGTCGGGAGTTGGTCCGCGGTCGGAGCCGCCGTCCTGGCCGTCGGTGGGGTCCTCGTGATACTGTATCAGCAGCAGTACGGCGTGGTGATGGACGAGCAGGCGTTCGTCGTCGTCAACGCCGCGTCGGGCGGAGCCCTCCTCGGATTCATCGTCGGCGTGTACGACATCCGGCAGCGGAGAGCGGAGGAGAGAGCGACCCGACTCACCCGGCAGCTAACCGTCCTCAACCGCGTCCTCCGTCACGACATCCGTACCAACGCCAACGTCATTCAGGGGAACGCGAGTCTCCTGACCGAGGAGTCGGTCGACACCGACGAGAAGGCCGACACGATCCGACAACAGGCGACCGATCTGGTGAAACTGGGGAAACAGGCCCGGAGCGTCGAGCAGATCCTGACCACGGAGGAGGTCGACCGAGAGTCACAGGAGCTCACCCCCACCGTCGAGGCGTGCTGCGAGCGAGTCCGGCGCGACAATCCGTCGGCGGAGATCGACGTCTCGCTGCCGCCGACGGTGCCCGTCGTCGCGCACCGGCTGATCGACTCGGCGCTGGCGAACGTCATCGAGAACGCGGTCGAACACAACGACAAGGAGACGCCGCGCGTCCGCGTCGAGACCGAGCCCGTCTCGCGGAATGGGACCGACTACGTCGAACTGCGAGTCGCCGACAACGGGCCGGGGATCGCCGAGAGCGAGATCGAGGTGTTGAAGCGCGGCTACGAGACGGACCTCGAACACACGAGCGGGCTCGGCCTCTGGCTCGTCAGCTGGATCGTGGCGCGCTCGGGCGGAGAGGTCCGCTTCGAGGAGAACGATCCCGAGGGCAGCGTCGTCTGCCTGCGACTGGCGCGGGCCGACGGCGGCGCGCGGTCCGTCGGGGGATCGGACACCGCCGCGCCCGCCGTGTAGCGGTCGCCGAGAGCCGTCTCTGCGTTCGACGACTGCTCTCGCCGCTCGGTCAGCGGATCGGCGCGCCGCCATCGGGTGCCGGATTCGGAGGGAGTCGCACGCGCGGCCCCGTGCTCGCGACCGCGGCGGGCGACGCCGGCGGCAACGGCGGGGCGGAGTGGGGCGGTCGCGCTAACAGCAGAACATGAACGGGTAGACCAGGGCGACGCGGTCGCCCGCCTCGAGCTCCGTGTCGAATCCGTTCTCGTTCTCGTTGAAGTGGCCGTTCACGAGGATCCGGGCGTACGTCGTCGTCTGCTCGCCGACCGGGTTCTTCGTCCACGTCCCCGGCGGCTCGTCCGGCGCCGGCGCCCAACCGCTGTGAGTCGCGTCCGCCTCGGTCTCCGCGATGAGCGTCTCCTGGAGCTGCGGATACTCCTCGAACAACTCGTCGAGGAACGCCCGGAGCGTGTCGCCCTCGAACGCGTACTCGAACTCGTGCTCGTCGAGCTCCGTGCGGACGTGGCCGGTACACCGGACGGTGACCGTCGTCTCCGCCTCGGTCGCGGCGGTCGGCGCATCCTCCGCGTCCGTGCCGTCCGCCGCTGTCGGGGGCGACTCCGCCAGTTCGCTGGTCTGAGTCATGTGTCGGCGTACGCCGCCGCCTCGGGTAAGACAGAGTGCGAACATGTTCGCCGGGATAGTGCCGACGGGACGCGGGCACCGTCGGCCGTCGCCCTCTGCGCGCGGGTCGAGCCGCCCGCCTCACTCGTCGAGCCGGTCGGAACGCTCCGACCACCCGGTCGCGTCCGTCGCGAGGTCGTGGACCTCCTTCCGGATCCCCGCGTAGTTGTCGACGATGTCCTGCGTGGTGACGATCCCCACCGGCGTCGTCCCGTCGACGACGACGAGCTTCTTGACGCCCTCCGACCGCATCCGCTTCGTCGCCGTCCGGAGCGTCGCGCTCGGTCGGACCGTGACGAGGGGAGCGCTCGCCGCCTTCCGGACCGGAATCGCCGACAGCGGGTCGTCGGTCGCGTAGCCGGCGCGGAGCACGTCGCTCTCCGTCAGGATCCCGGCCGGCGTCCCGTCGTCGGTGACGACGACGCTGCCGACCCGGTTGCGGAGCATCCGCTCCGTGGCGTCTCGGACCGCGGCGTCGGCCCCGCAGGTCACGAGGTCCGTCGTCATCACCTCCTCGACGAGCATACACTGGGGTACCGCGTCGGCGTACTTGTAGGTGTCTTCGCGGGGCGCGGAACCGGGCGCGGCGCGGAACCGGGCCTCGGCCCCGCGCGGCGCGGCCGCCGCCGCTCAGTAGTGCCAGGGGTACTCGCGGAACCGCGGCTCCCGGCCCTCAAGGAACGCGTCGCGGCCCTCTTGGGCCTCCTCTGTCATGTACGCGAGCCGCGTCGCCTCGCCCGCGAACACCTGCTGGCCGACCATCCCGTCGTCGGCCATGTTGAACGCGTACTTCAGCATCCGCATCGCCGTCGGCGACTTCCGAGTCATCTCGTCGGCCCACTCTAGGGCCACCTCTTCCAAGTCTTCGTGCGGGACGACCTCGTTGACCATGCCCATGTCCGCCGCCTCCTCGGCGGAGTAGGTCTTCCCGCGGAAGAACACCTCGCGGGCCTTCTTCTGGCCGATCTGCTTCGCGAGGTAGGCGGAGCCGAACCCGCCGTCGAACGAGCCCACGTCGGGGTCGGTCTGGAGGAACTGCCCGTGCTCCTCGCTGGCGAGCGTCATGTCGCAGACGACGTGGAGCGAATGACCGCCGCCGACCGCCCAGCCGGGGACGACCGCGACGACGGGCTTCGGCATGAACCGGATCAAGCGCTGGACTTCGAGGATGTGGAGCCGCCCCGCCCGCGCCTCGCGGACGAGGTCGTCGTCGTCGTCGCCCGCCTCGTCGTCGTCGCGGTACTCGTAGCCGGAGCCGCCCCGGACGGACTGGTCGCCCCCCGAGCAGAACGCCCAGCCGCCGTCCTTCTCGGACGGGCCGTTGCCGGTGAGGAGGACGCAGCCGACCTCGGCCTGCTTGCGCGCGTGGTCGAGCGCGGCGTACAACTCGTCGACCGTGCCCGGCCGGAATGCGTTGCGGACCGCGGGGCGGTCGAAGGCGATCCGGACCGCGGGGACATCGACGGCGCGGTGATAGGTGATGTCGTCGAACTCGTCGGTGACGGGCTCCCACGCGTCGGGATCGAAGATCTCCGAGACCATGCCGGATCGTACGTCCGGACCGTTGATAAACGGCGTCGGATCGACGGACGGAGAACGCGACCGCGCCCGGACCGGGGTGAAGTGAAGCCGTTCGGCTCAGAACGGTGCGCGCTCGGTGCGCCGCACGGCCGGAAGCGGGAGCCGGCTCCGGAGTCCGAGGGGGACGCGGGAGCCGCGACTCGCCCGTCGGGACCCGTCAGTCGTTCTGCGCGTACGCGCCCTTCGGGTGGCCCTTGTGCTGGAGGTTGCGGTTGTCGCGCTTCCGCGTCGCCGTCGCGGGGATGACCTCGCGGGACGGGTCGATCTCGGACCGCGGCATCCCGGTGTACCCGTGGTCGGGATGCTCGGAGCAGTGTGCCATCGCGTCGTGCGAGCCCTCCCACGGGCCCTCGTCACAGCCGTCCGCCGTACAGACGAACACTATCTCCTCTGACATGCTAACCGTGGCTTCCGGGTCGGTGTACAAAAACCCCGCACCGAAATTATCAGACTTGATTTCGGGCCGTGTCCGAGGCGGACCGACGGCGCGGCGGAGGGTCAGTCTCCCGCGGCGGGCGCGCCGAACAGCTCGACGCTCGTCCCGTCGTGTCGGCAGTCCTCGAGGGCGTGCTTGGCCGCGAATCCGGCCTCATGGGCGGACGGGCCGCGGCCGACGCCGACCTGGAGCTCGATGTCCACGTCGTCCTGTACGTGGGTGACCGCCGACGAGAACGCCGCCTCCGGGAGGTCGGGACAGACGGCCACGACGTTGTCGCCGCCGACGAAGAAGGAGAGGGCGCCGTGCGCCTCGCGGAGGTGGCGCATCAGCGAGCCGTACGCCCGTTCGATGTTGATGAACGTGTCGAACTCGTTGAGCCGGTCGGTGTACTTGCCGGTCGCGTTGACGACGTCGAAGTGCGCGATCTGGAGGTCCGACCGCTCCGTCTCCGAGAGGTACTCGCCCGCGAGCACCTCGGTCCGACTCTCGTCCTGCGCGCTGCCCGCGGTCTGAAGCCGCCGGTTCGCCGCTTCGAGCGCGTCGACCGGGCGCTCGGCGACGGCGGTCCCGAGGCTGATACTGACCGGGTAGCGGTTGCCGATCGACTCTTGGAGGGTCGCGTGGGCCGCGCCGTCGACGCCGTTGGTCACCGCGATCATGTTGTCGAAGCGAGTGAAAAAGACGTAGGCGTCGCGGTGGCCGAGGAACTGGGCCACGTCGGCGAAGAGCCGCGACTGGAGCGTCTGGAGATCCATCTCACGGCGCGGCTCCGGCGTCGTCGTCCACGGCCCGTAGTTGTCGATCTGGACGAGGGTCACCTGAGTCGTCGTCACAGTGAACGTCGGTACGGAACCCGGCCGCTTTACCCTTCCGTTATCCCGAAGGTGGGAACGGTACCGAGTTCGTGATCGGCGCCGCGGCGGCAGCGGTCCGTTCGCGGACGCGAGCGCAACTCCTAGGACCGTGGCGCCCCCACCACGAATATGGATTTCAGCGGCGCCGTCCTCGACGTCGACGGCACGGTCGTGCGGGGCGACGATCCGATTCCGGGCGCCCCCGCTGGGTACCGCCGCCTCCGGGAGGTCGGCGTCGAGACGCTGTTCGTCTCGAACAACCCGACGAAGGCGCCGCGGGCGTACGTCGACCGGCTCGGTGGGGCGGGGTACGACATCGACGCGGACCGCGTCTTCACCGCGGGCAGCGTGACGACGCGGTACCTGCGGGAGCACCACCGCGACGACGACCTGCTCTGTATCGCCGACCCCGGACTGCTCGACCAGTTCGCCGAGGCTGGGCTCTCGACGACCGACGACGTGGACGCCGCCGACGCGCTGGTCGCCTCCATCGACCGCGAGTTCGACTATGAGGACCTCTGTACCGCGCTCTGGGCCCTAGAGCGCGACATCCCCTTCATCGGTACCGACCCAGACGTGGTGATCCCGGCCCCGGAGCGCGACGTGCCCGGCTCCGGCGCCGTGATCAACGCGATCGCCGGCGTCGCGGAGCGCGACCCCGACGCCGTCCTCGGCAAGCCCTCGGACACCGCGATCGAGATGGTGCGCGAGCGGCTCCCCCACCCCGCCAAGGAGTGTCTCGTCGTCGGCGACCGGCTCGACACCGACATCGCGCTCGGCGAGCGCGCCGGGATGACGACCGTCCTCGTCCGGTCGGGCGTCACCGACGACGCCGACCTCGCGGCGTCCGAGATCGAGCCGGACCACGTGCTCGACCACCTCGGTCAGATCGACCGAGTCGTGGGCTGAGGAACCCCGAAGCGGTCGGTACCCGTTCGCCGCGTGGGAAACAGTTATGTGCGGTCGAGCGTACCGTTCTCGCATGAGAGTGGTTGACTCACACGAGGACCGGACCGGAGACGACGAGGAGGACCCCGAGGAGTCCGTCCGCGTGGTGGAGGGACACGCGGTCCAGTTCAACGAGTACCGGTACTGACGGGCGAGCGCGTTCGGGCCTGACGGGCGAGGGAATGCGGTTGTGACGCCTGGATCGGTGTCCGCGCTGTCCAGACGGCCGGCGCCGGCGTCCGCGCGGGCCGCGACCGACCGCCCGACGGCTGTCGGGACCGTTAAGTGGTCGTCGCGGGTAGCCGAGGGTGTGATACCGAGGCTCCGACGCGCGAGTACCTTCGCCGCGGTGGCCGCGATCGCGGTCCTCGCGCCGGCGCTCGACACCGCCGCAGCCGTCCCCTTCTTCGCCGTCGCCGGGGCCGCGTTCTTCGGCGTCCGCGACGGCGAGTGGTTCGAGACGCTCGCGCTGCCGGGCGACCGCGAGGCGGAGCGCCTCTACGGCCTTGTCTCCTTCGCGCTCGCCGGCGCGGGCCTCGCGCTGTTCGCGTCGCTGCCGCGCGCGCCGCTGCCGTACGAGGCGTTCGCGGCCGCGACGCTCGCGGTCGGCGCCGGCCGCCTCGGCCGGACGCTCGTCTCCCGTCGGACCGCGGACGAGTTCCCGCTCGTCGCCGGCTACGTGGTCGCCGGCACGGCCGCCGCCCTCGCCGGACAGATCGCGGTGCGCCTTCAGACCGGGGCGCCGGTCGACGGCGCGACGCTCCCGGTCGCGGTGTTTTTCGCGGCGGCCGCGGCGCTGACGGCCGCGCTCGTCCGCTCGCTGGTGTTCTCGCGGGACGCTCACATCACGACGATCCTCGTCGCGTTCGTGACGTGGGGGTTCATCGCCCTGGATCCGACCGTCGACGCCCCCCTCGTCGTCGCCGGCCTCGCGGTGACCGGCGCGCTCGGGTACGTCTCCTTCGCCATCGGCACCGCCTCGGTTGCGGGGATGCTCACCGGGGTCGTCTCGGCGCTGCTCGCGGTCGTCCTCGGCGGCGTCGGCTGGTTCCTTACCCTCATGTCCTTCTACGCGTTCGGGGGGCTCGCCTCGAAGTACCGGTTCGACGAGAAGGCGGCCCGCGGGGTCGCCCAGGAGAACGAGGGGGCCCGCGGCACCGGGAACGTGCTCGCGAACTCGGCGGTCGCGCTCGCGGCGGTGGTCGGCTACGCGGTCGCGCCGCACCTCGCCGTCCCGGCCGCGCCCTTCGGCTTCGCGTTCGCGGGCGCGACCGCGACCGCGATGGCCGACACGCTCTCCTCGGAGATCGGCGGCCTCTACGACGGCCCGCGGCTGGTGACGACGCTCCGCCGCGTCGAGCCCGGGACCGACGGCGCGATCACCTGGCAGGGCGAACTGGCCGGCCTCGCCGGCGCGCTGCTCGTCGGCGCCCTCGCCGCCGGCGGGTCGCCGCTGATCAGCCCGGTGGTCGCCGGCGGCGTCGCGGCGGGCGGGGCCGTCGTCGCGGCCGGCGTCACCGGGATGACCGTTGACAGCCTCCTCGGCGCCCTGATCGAGGGGGATCGCGTCGGGAACCAGTCGGTGAACTTCCTCGCGACGCTCGCCGGCGCCGTCGTCGCCGTCGCGCTCTGGGCGGTGGTGTGAGATGACGGGCGACGGCGACGGCGCCGGGCGAAAACCCGACGCCTCCGGCGATCCCGACCCACGAGTGCGCCCCGGCCGACCCGCCGACGCCGACCGGATCCGCGGGCTCCAGTCGCACCTCAGGCAGCCGAGCCCGGACCTCCTGGAGTACGGCCTCGCGGTTGGCGCCGCCCGCGTGAGCGTCGCCGAGGGACGCGTCGTCGGCTACCTCCTCCCCGTGGACGCGCCGAACCGCCCGGGGCTCCACGTCGCGGAGCTCGTCGTCGCGCCCGGCTTCCGGCGCGAGGGGCGCGCCCGCGGGCTCCTCGACGCGGCGATCGCGGACGCCGACGGCCCCGTCACGCTCCAGGCCCACCCCGACAACGACGCCGCCCGCTCGCTGTACGAGTCGCTCGGCTTCGAGGTCGTCGACCGCCGACCGGACGCGTACGCCGACGGCGACGCGCTCGTGCTGCGATACGTCTCGTAAGGGGTCGGCGGCGCGCTCGTATGCGGGGACCGCAGGCACAAGGACTATTCGAGCGCCACGCCTCCGGACAGCCATGAGTGACGCCGACGCGGAGACGGGGTCGATCGAGGTCGACTTCGGCGAGGACGGGCTGGTGCCGGCGGTCGCCCAGGACGCCGACTCCGGCGAGGTGTTGATGCTCGCGTACGTCTCGCCGGAGGCGCTGGCGCGCACCCGCGAGACCGGCGAGGCGCACTACTACTCCCGGTCCCGCGAAGAGATCTGGCACAAGGGAGATACCTCGGGCCATACCCAGTCGGTCCGGGAGGTCCGGGTCGACTGCGACGCCGACGCGCTGCTGTACCTCGTCGACCAGGCCGGCGGCGCCTGCCACACCGGCCACCGCTCCTGTTTCCACCGGACGGTCGACGGCGAGAACGTCGGCGAGCGCGTCTTCGACCCGGACGAGGTGTACTGACCGATGTCGGGGGAAACCGCCGGCGCCACGTCGGGAGGCGCCGAGGGCGACGAGGACGACCCCGTCCGCGGGGCCGGCGAGGCGGCCGCGCGGCTCCGGGAGCGCTACGACGAACTCCGCCGGATCGAGTCGCGGATCGACGACCACGGGCGGGACCGGGTCGAGGCGGCGGCCGACGCGTACCGCCACGCGCACCGGATCCTCGACCGATACGAGGAGGACGCGGTCGGGTCGGGCGACTTCGAGTCGTACGTCCGGTTCCGCGGCGAGTTCGGGGACGCGGTCGACGTCGACGACGACCTGCCGGCCGCCGAGGCGTTCGAGGCGGCGGACGAGGCGGTCGACAAGCGGCGCCTCTCCGACGAGGACTTCGCTGCCGCCCGCGAGGCGCTGGAGCCGGCGGGGGAGTTCGTCGACCTCCTGGAGGCGTACGACGACGCGGTCGACGACTACCGGGCGGGCCGGAAAGCGGCCAAAGAGGCCCGCAAGCGGCTGGAGTCGCGGGTGGAGGAGCTCCGTGAGGTCGCCGACATGGCCGACGCGGACCTCGACGCGGACCTCGACCGCCTCCGCCGGCCGATCGATTCGTACGATGAGGCGGTGATGGAGGCGTTCCGTGAGTTCTTCAAGTCGGCGTCCGCCCGCGAGGTGTTCGACTTCCTCGACCGCGCGGACGCGACTCCCTTCGTCGACGTCGACGTGCCGCCGACCGACCTCGCGGAGTACGTCGAGACGCACGCGGCCGGCGAGGAGCCGCCCGCGACGCTGCTGGAGTACGCCGACTACACGAACTCGAAGCTCGACCACTACGTCGACGACCCGGGCGCGCTCCGCACGGCGGTCGCGGTCCACCGGACGTACCTCGAACGGCTCGACGGCGAGCCGCTGACGCTCGACTGGCCGCCGAAGCCGGGCGACGAGCTCGCCTACGAGATCGACGAGCTGGTCCCGCTCGTCGGGCGGATCGCCGACGACGACGTGGTCGCGACCCTGCGCTCGGTCCGCGAGCTCGCGCGGAGCGACGAGTACGGGCGCCTCCGCCGCGCGGCGGAGGTGCGCCACGCGCTCGACGACGGGGACCTCGCCCTGATCGAGCGCGGCGAGGCCGACGAGCGGCTCGCCGAGGCCGAGCGGACGCGCTCGGTCGTCGACGACGTGTTGAGCGAGACGGAGCGGTGAGCGGCGCGGGCGGCGACCGGATCCCCCGCCGTCGAGTGCGGATTTTTAAGCCTCGTCGCGGCGGAGCACGGGTATGACCCGATTCGACGCCGCGACCGAGGACGAGCGGCTGAAGCTGTTCGCCGACGCCGCGGCCGCGCACCGCGCGCGCTCCGGCGACGTGATGACCGTCGACGTCGACCCCGACAGCGACGACACCAACGGCGGCGAGGTCCCGCCGTGGATCCAGCTCGCGGGCACGGAGCTAATTCTCGACTGTACCGACGAGGAGCTGGAGCGGCTGAAGGCCCTGCTCTCGGAGTTCCCGGAGTTCCGCATCGACGAGCTCGTCAGCCCGGAGGAGGCCGAGGGGACGAACGCGGTCGTCACGGCGCGCTCGGACGCGAACCGCGTCGCCGGGTTCGTCGAGCGCGCCTTCCGAGAGGTGTACGAGCTCGACGCCGAGTACCGGGCGTGGGTGACGGCGATCTGACGCGGGCGATCGGCAAAGGCGTCACCGACCGGCCGGGCGTTACTGGCCGACCCGAACGTCACCGACCGCGGGTCACTTCGCGAAGTAGCTCGTGAAGTAGCCCGAGAGGAAAGAGCTGATCGCGACCGCGAGGAGGAGGTCGGTCGTGTCATGGTCGCCGTCGTCGGCCGCGAACCAGGTGACCGCGACGCCGATGCCGAGCGAGATCAGGCCGTTCGCCGTGTCTTCTTTGACTCCCATACCCCCCGTTGGCGGCGGAGCGACAAAACCGATGCGGCGGGTCCGGTCTCGTCCGCACCGCGGCGAGTCGGCGCGGTCGCGCTAGCGCCCTCACCGCCGCTCAGTGGAACCCGCGGTCGACGTCGTCGTCCTCGATCAGGTCGTCGAGCTCGGCGGTGAGCAGCTCCTCGGCCTCCTCGAAGGTGTCGGAGAGTTCGTCGAGCTCGTCGGGCCGTCCGTCGAACTCGTACTCCATCGGGCCGAAGGCGGGGGAGTCGACCGCTTCCATCACGTCCTCAAAGAGGTGGTCCGGGTCGGTCGGCGCCTCGGCGTGGACTCTCAGCGTCTCGGTGAGCCGCGTCGCCATCTCCTCGGCGTGGTCCTCGTCCTCGGGCGCCGTCCGGACCGCGAACCGCCCGTCGCTGTCGGCGTCGGGCAGGAGCGGGTCCAGCCCGTCGTCGACCTTGCGGGCGACCTGCGCTCCGACGCCGCGGAGGTCGCGAGGGTTCTTCGCGTACGTCTTCAGGTGGTAGAGGCCGACGCTCGGGTGACCGAAGTAGAGGTCCTCCCCGAGGCCGCCGCGGCGGGAGCCGGCGACCGCGCGCCAGCCGTCGGGGTCGGTCGAGTCGCTCGCGACATCCGCGAGGATGTCGTCCCAGTCTCGCACGCGCATGTCGGTCGACAGTACGGAAACGCGGGCGCAAGAGCGTGTCGGTGGCGGCGGCGCGCGCCGGAGCGGGTCGTCAGGGCGCGTGGAACGAGGGCGGTCGGCGGGACTACTGGTACGCCTGAATCCCGGTGAGGTCCTCGCCGAGGATCAGGGTGTGGATGTCGTGGGTCCCCTCGTAGGTGTAGACGGTCTCCATGTTCGCCATGTGGCGCATCGGGGAGTAGTCGGCCGTGATCCCGTTGCCGCCGAGCATCTCGCGGGCGATCCGCGACTGGTCGCGCGCCGTCCGCACGTTGTTGCGCTTGGCCATCGAGACGTGCTGTGGCCGCAGCTCCCCCGCCTCCTTGAGGTCGGCGAGCCGGTGGGCGAGCAGCTGCGCGAGCGTGATCTGCGTCGCCATCTCCGCGAGCTTCTCCTGTTGCATCTGGAAGCCGCCGATCGGCTTGCCGAACTGCTCGCGGTCCGCGGCGTACTCCCGGGCGGTCTCGAAGCAGTCCTGCGCGGCGCCGACGGCGCCCCACGCGATGCCGTAGCGGGCCTGTGTCAGACACGACAGCGGTCCCTTCATCCCCTCGACGCCGGGGAGGCGGTTCTCGGCGGGCACGCGGACGTTCTGGAGACTGATCTCGCCCGTGATCGACGCCCGGAGGCTGAGCTTCTCGTCGATCTTGTTCGTCGTGACGCCGTCGCGGTCGGTCTCGACGAGGAACCCGCGGACGGGCGTCCCCTCCTCGCCGTGGTCCTTCGCCCACACGACCGCGACGTCCGCGATCGGGGAGTTCGTGATCCACGTCTTCGAGCCGTTCAGGACGTACTCGTCGCCGTCGGGCTCGGCCATCGTCTCCATCGCGGAGGGGTTCGACCCGTGTTCCGGCTCCGTGAGCCCGAAACAGCCGACCGCATCGCCGGTGCCGAGCCGCGGGAGCCACTCCTCTTTCTGCTCGTCGCTGCCGAACGCGTGGATCGGGTACATCACGAGGGCCCCCTGAACGCTCGCCATCGAGCGGAGTCCGGAGTCGCACGCCTCCAGCTCGCGCATCAGCAGGCCGTACGCAGTCTCGCTGACATCGGGTAAGCCGTACCCGTCGAGGTTCGGCGCGTAAAAGCCCATCTCACCCATTTTCGGGATGAGGTCCGTGGGGAACGTCCCCTCGATCCAGTGGTCGCCCATGTCCGGGACCTCCCCGTCGACGAACGAGCGCGCGGAGTCGACGAGCAGGCGCTCCTCCTCGGACAGGGTCGACTCCATGTCGAAGTAATCCAGCATACCATCGCTATCGAACCCAAGAATAAATAACCATAGTTGTGTCCGCCACCCGACCGGAGCCGCGGGCAGCGGTGGTCAGGGAGAGACGGGCGACCCCGGCGAGAGGCCTATCGGGAACGGTTCGGCACCGGTCACGCGTCCGCGTGGCGCGAGGTAGCCGCACGCGGACGTGGAGCCCGCCCGATCTGCGGGTCTCCCACCCGTAGTTTTGTATCGCGGTTACGAGGGGTCCCTCATGGAGTTTCCCGACCGTTCCGAGGTCGACGGGCTCATCGATCCGCAGCCCCTGCCGGAGTTCGCGCGGGTCCGGTACGAGCCGCGGGCCGAGCGCCTTGACGGGGTCGCGGAGACGGCGCGCAAAGAGCTGGACGAACTCGCGCTCGACGGCCTCGACTCGGGCGCCACCGTGGCCGTCGGGGTCGGCAGCCGCGGGATCGACCGGATCGACGAGGTCGCGGCGGCGGTCGTCGAGCGGATCGCCGAGCGCGGCTTCGAGCCCGTGGTGGTGCCGGCGATGGGGAGCCACGGCGGCGCGACTCCGGAGGGGCAACGAGAGGTGCTGGCGGCGCTCGGAGTCACCGAGGAGCGCGTCGGCGCGCCCATCGACGCGCGGATGGGAGCCGAGCGGCTGGCGACGGCGGGCGTCGGCGACGCCGACCTGCCGGTGTACTTCTCCGAGGCGGCGCTCGCGGCCGACGCCGTCGTCGTGGTGAACCGGGTGAAGGCTCACACCAACTTCACGGGGGAGATCGAGAGCGGGCTGACGAAGATGACGGTCGTCGGGCTCGGTAAGCAGCGCGGGGCGAAGTCGTTCCACTCGACGGCGCTCGCCGAGGGGTACGTCGAGACGCTGACGGCCGCGCTCGACGTGATCGAGGAGGAGACTCCCCTCGTCGGGGGGATCGCGCTCGTCGAGAACTTCGAGGAGGAGATCGGTCACCTGGAGGCCGTCCCGGCGGGGTCGTTCCTCGCCCGGGAACCGGAGCTGTTGGAGCGCGCGAACGACGAGATGCCGACGCTCCCCGTCGACGACGTGGACCTCCTGGTCGTCGACGAGATCGGGAAGGAGATATCAGGGGCGGGGATGGACACGAACGTCATCGGGCGCTACCGCGTCCTCAACGCGTCCGACCCGGAGACGCCCGACGTCGACCTCATCTACGTCCGCGGGCTCACCGAGGCGACGAAGGGGAACGGCAACGGGATCGGGCTCGCGGACCTCACCCGGCGGTCGGCCGTCGACCAACTGGACCTGAAGAAGTCGTACGCGAACGCGCTCACGAGCGGGTCGCTCGCGAAGTCGAAGCTCCCCGTCGTGGCGCCCGACGACGAGTTCGGGCTCCGGACCGCGGCGGCTGCGTTGGGGGCGTACGACCCCGAGACCGCCCGGATCGTCTGGATCCGAAACACGCAGGACCTCGGCGAGTACCGCGTCTCCGACGCCGTGGTCGACGACCTCCCGGAGGGGGCTGACGTGGTCGGCCGCGAGACGGTCGCGTTCGAGGACGGGACGGCGCGGTTCGAGGCGGCGGGCGGCGACGGATCGGGCGCCTGACGCCCAGTACGGCCGCGTCGAGCGTGTCGGTCGCTCCGCCGCTTGCCTGCAAGAAAATGTTTTCACGGCGTACGCGGGATAGGAGAGACATGGACCTACAGATCGACGGGAACGCGGCGCTCGTCACCGCATCGTCCAGCGGGCTCGGCAAGGCATCGGCGAAGGCGCTGGCGCGGGAGGGCGTCGACGTCGTCATCAACGGCCGCGACGAGGAGCGACTGGCGGCCGCGAAAGAGGAGATCGAGGCGGTCGCGACCGGCGAGGTCGTCGCACAGCCGGCCGACCTGACGGACGCCGCCGAGGTCACAGCGCTCGTGGAGGCGACCGTCGACGAGTTCGGCACTGTCGACCACCTCGTGACGAGCGCCGGCGGCCCTCCTTCCGGCTCGTTCCTCGACACCGACGACGAGGACTGGCAGCACGCCTACGACCTGCTCGTGATGAGCGTCGTCCGGCTGGCGCGGGAGTCGTATCCCCACCTCAGGGAGGGCGACGACGGCACCATCGTGAACATCACCTCCCGCAGCGTGAAGGAAGCCATCGACAGCCTCGTGCTGTCGAACGCGGTCCGGATGGGCGTCATCGGGCTGGAGAAGACCCTCTCGAAGGAGTTCGCTCCGGAGGTGCGCGCGAACGCGGTCCTGCCGGGCCCCCACGAGACGAGCCGGATCCGGGACCTCGTCGAGGCCGCCGTCGAGCGGGGCGAGTACGACTCCTACGAGGAGGGGCTCGACGACTGGGCGGGGAACCCCCTCGAACGCATCGGCGACCCGATGGAGCTCGGCAACACGGTCGCGTTCCTCTCGTCGCCGAAGTCCGGCTACGTCAACGGTACCGCGCTCCCGATCGACGGCGGCTCCACCGGAGCGAACCTATGAAGCCGGTTGCGTTCGACGAGGCGGAGACGTACGAGCCGGAGGAGGGCTGGCGGCGCGTGTCGATGGCGGGCAGCGACCGGTTCTCCTTCGAGTGGTTCGAGAAGCCGCCGGGCCACAGCTCGCCGATGCACGACCACGAGAACGAGCAGGTGTGCCTCTGTCTGGAGGGCGAGCTGACCGTCGCGACCGAGGACGACGAGGTGACGCTTCAGAAGAACGACTCCGTCCTCTTAGCGCCCAACGAGCCCCACCGCGTCGAGAACACGGGCGACGAGCTCGCCGTCGGCCTCGACGTGTTCGCGCCCGGACGCTCGTTCGACTTCTGGACCGACCGCGAGGAGTGAGATGAGTGGACCGAGGACGAGATGAAGTACCTCGCGCGCACGGCGACCGGCAACCCCCTGCTCGGCGACGAGACGGGGTACGTCCCGCTCGGCGCCGTCGAGCCCGACCTCGAGACGGTCCGCGACGCGCTCCCCCGAGCTGCCGCGGGGACGCTCGGCAGCGTCGCCAGCGCGACGGCCGACCCCGTCCCGGCGGCCGACCTGTCGTTCGGCGCGCCGCTGGCGTCGTTCGGGAAGCTGTGGGGGATCGGCCTGAACTACGCGGAACACGCCGGCGATCTCGACGAGGAGCGCCCGACGGAGCCGGCGAGCTTCATGAAACCGTCGTCGGCCCTGACCGGGCCGGACGGCCCGATCCGCCTGCCGCCGCGGTCGCAGAGCGAACGGGTGACCGCCGAGGCGGAGCTGGCCGTCGTGATGGGCCGGACGTGCCGGGGCGTCGACGAGGGCGAGGTGAGCGACGTGATCGCCGGCTTTCTGCCCGTGATCGACATGACCGCGGAGGACGTGCTCCAGCAGAACCCCCGGTTCCTCACCCGGGCAAAGAGCTACGACACGTTCCTCGTGCCCGGCGCCGCGATCGCGGTGCTGGAGGGGCCGCTCGACCTCGACGGACTCTCGGTGCGCACCGAGGTCAACGGGGAGGTGCGGGCCGAAAACGAGATCCGTAACATGCTGTTCCCGCCGGCGGAGATCGTCTCGTTCCACGCCGACGCGATGACGCTGGAACCGGGGGACCTGTTCAGCACGGGGACGCCCGGCGCGGCGCCGATCGCCCCCGGCGACGAGGTGCGGGCGGTCGTCGAGTCGATCGGGTCCGTCACCGCGCCGGTGACCCGGTAGGCGAGCGCCGACCCGACGCGGACGCGATCCCGGCTCACCGACAGCGTTTTTCGACGGCGCCGCCGAGCGGGGACGTGAACGTTCGGGGGCCGATCGTCTCCGTCGGGGAGGCGCGGACGGTGTCGACGTCGTACGGCGAGCGCGACCTCCGCGAGGTGCGGGTCCGGCCCGACCGCGGCGCGGGCGACCCGGTCGACGTGACGCTGTGGGGGAAGTGGACAGAGGTCGCCGAACACGCGGAGCCGGGGATGGAACTGCTCGTCACCGACCCCGAGGAGGACGAGTACCGCGGGGAGACGGGGTACGCGACGACCGACGAGTCGTGGGTCGTCCTCGAACCCGACTTCCTCGTCGACGTGACCGGCATCCGGTCGTGGGTCCAGTGCCCGCGGATGTACTACCTGAACAAACTGTCGGGGATCCCGCTCAACTACCCCGTCGTCAAGGGGACCATCGTCCACGAGGTGTTCGGCGACCTGCTCCGCGGGATGGACCTCGACGAGTCGGTCGCGGAGCGCGTGGCCGAGGCGGGCCTCGAACTCGGCCTCCTCGGCTACGAGACCGCGGAGGTGGAAGACGAGGTGCGGCGCAACGCCGCCGCGGTCGAGGGGTGGCTCGCGCAGGGGACGCTCGCCGACGAGGACACGTGGCGCTCGGAGTTCTCCCTCATCTCGCCCACGTTCGGGCTGAAGGGGCGCGCGGACGCGCTCCGGCGCGGCACGCCGGTCGAACTGAAGACGGGGAAGAACACCAAGCGGGAGCCGCGGTTCCACGACAAGGTGCAGGCGGCCTGCTACGCGCTCATGCTCGACGAGCGCGGCGTCGACCCGGACATCGGGACGCTGCTGTACACGAAGAACACGGCCTTGGACCGCAACGAGGAGTCGGGCGACCTCGCGCCGGCCAAGGAGTTCACCGTCGGCCGGGGGTTCCTGGAGTTCGTCGTCCGCGAGCGAAACGCCCTCGCGGCCGCCGAGTGGCGCGCGCTCAACGAGGCCGGCGAGCGCCCCGCGGTGCCAACGGGGTACGAGGCCGACGCGACCTGCAGCTACTGCTTCGAGCAGGACGCCTGTATGGTCGTCTCCGGCCGGCTCGACCAGGAGTCGAAGGCGGGCCAGATCGGGACGCCGGTGCCCGAGGAGGAGCGCGACTACTTCGACCGGTTCTACGTCGCCCTCGAAGAGGAGCGCCGCGAGACTCACGCGGAGTACCGGAAGCTGTGGGAGCAGACGCCCGAAGAGCGCGCGGCCGACGACCGCGCGCTGATCGGCTTGGAGCCGGTCGCGCAGACGGAGATCGACGACGCCCGGTGGGAGCTTCGCGCGAAGAAGCCGGGCGACGCCGTCTCGAAGCTCCGCGAGGGCGACGTGGCGCTCGCGAGCGACGGCGACCCCGTCGCCGGCCACGCGGAACTGGGCCGGATCACAGCCCTCGGGAGCGACGAGGTCGTCGTCGAGACGGACGAGCCGGTGGAGCTGCGGCGGCTCGACGTCTACCCCTCCGAGATCTCCGTCGACCGCTCGCTGACCGCGCTCCACGACGCCGTCCTGAAGGGCGATCCCGACCGCAAGGACGTGATATTCGGCCGGCGGAACCCGTCGTTCCGGGACCCGGCCGAGCGCCCACCGGGCAGCCCCGGAGCCGACGACCCGGACGCGCCCGACGCCTACATCGACAACAACGCGGCGCAGAACGAGGCGGTCGAACTCGCGGTCGACGCCGAGGACTGCGCGCTGATCCACGGCCCGCCGGGGACGGGGAAGACGTACACAATCGCCCGGACGATCCGCGCGCTGGTCGCGGAGGGGAACCGGGTGCTGCTCTCCGCGTTCACGAACCGCGCGGTCGACAACGCGCTGGAGGCGCTCCGCGACCAGGGGTTCGACGACGTGCTTCGAGTGGGAACCGAGACCGGCGTCCGCGAGGACATGCGGGACGTGCGGCTCGTCCAGCGCGGCGAGCCGAACGCGAAGGCCGCCGAGTTGCGGGACGCGCCGGTCGTCGCCGCGACGACGGCGGCCTGCGGTTCCCGCGTCATGCGCGAGTGCGAGTTCGACGTGGCCCTCGTCGACGAGGCCTCCCAGCTCACCGAGCCCGGGACCCACGCCGCCGTCAACCTCGCCGACCGGTTCGTCCTCGTCGGCGACCACGAGCAGCTCCCGCCGGTCGTCCGCGCGGAGAACGACCTCCGGACCTCGCTCTTCCAGCGGCTCATCGAGACGTACCCCGACGCGAGCGTGATGCTCGACCGGCAGTACCGGATGAGCCAGCGGATCCAGGCGTTCGCCTCCGCGGAGTTCTACGACGGCGCGCTCCGCCCCGCGACCCCCGAGGTGGCCGGGCAGACGCTCGCGGACCTCGGCGTCGACCCCGACGCGCTCGCGCCCGACCTGACCGGCGGCGTCGGGTTCGTCGACCCGGACGGCAAGCGCGACGGGAACCGGAACGTCCGCGAGGCGGAGCGCGTCGCCGCGATCGCCGACGCCTACGTCGCCGCCGGCGTCGACCCCGACGACATCGGCGTGATCGCCCCCTTCCGGGCGCAGGTCGCGGAGATCGGCCGCCGGACCGACGTGACGGTCGACACCGTCGACCGCTTCCAAGGCTCCTCGAAAGAGGTGATACTCGTCTCGCTCGTCGCGACCGGCGACCTCGACGGGCCGATATTCGAGGACCACCGGCGGATGAACGTCGCGCTCACCAGGGCGAAAAAGCAGTTGACGCTGGTGGGCGACGCCGACGCCCTCGCCACGGACCCCTTCTACGCCCGGATGCTCAACTGGGCGCGGAGGTGAGGAGCGACCCTACGACTCGTCCGCGTCGGTGACGATCCCCGGCTCCTTGCTCGCGATCACGACGATCCGGTCGGTGAGGTCCTCGATCGTGTTCGCGAGCTCGTCCAACAGGATCGCGAGCTCGCGGTAGACGAGCGGCTCCTCGATCGCGTCGTCGGCGAACGCGGTCTCGATGGCGTCGTTGCGCAGCTCGTCGCACTCGCTCTCAAGGGCGCGGATCGACTCGATCCCCTCGGCGAGCGTCTCGGTGGCGTCGGCGCGCGCGAGCCCCCTGACGAACCCCTCGACGACCTCGGCGAGGACTTCGGTCATCTCGGCGATCCGGGCGGCCATCTCGCGCATGTCGGCGAACGGCTCGACGCCCGCGGCCGGGCGCATCATGGCAACCTCCTGGACGATCCGCTCGGTGTGGTTCGCGACCACGTCCAGCTCGTTGTAGAAGTCGAGCAGCGCGGACTCGTTGAAGTTGATCCGGGTGTTCAGCAGGCCGATGTCGTCCGGCCCGGCGTCGGTGATGAGCCCGGTGAGCCCGCGGACGAGGTCGTCGCACTCGCTCTCGACGGCGGCTATCTCGTCGACCGTGTCGCGGGACGCGCCCTCGCTCGCGTACTCGTCGAGCGCCCGCGGGAGCAGGGCGACGCAGTCGTCGATCCGGTCGAGGTACGCGACTGTTTGGGTCTCGAGCCGTTCCCCGAAGTCGGCGTCGGTGGACATGTGCGAACCCACGCGCGTCGGCGGTAAAGAGGTTCCCTCGCGTGTCGTCGATCGTGAGGGTCAGGCGGTCGCACGCCGCGGATCGGCGGTGCCGCGGACCCGCGTCCTACAGCTCGGCGGCGGCGTCGAGCGCCGCCTCGACCTCCGGGGCGTCGAACCACTCGCGGTCGGTGTACGCGTTCGCGCCGGCCGCGTACAGGTCCGAGACCGCGTCCACGACCGCCGGCGGGAGCGGGTCGGGGTCCGGGTCGCAGAGCTCGCGCCAGTCGTCGATGTCGCGGTCGGCGACCGCGTCCTTCGCCTCGCCGACGGCCGCGACCCAGTCGGGGTCGTTCGCCTTGTACCACTGGCGGACGACCTCCTTCGAGATCCCGCGGCCGCCGTACGAGAACCGGTTCTCGTCGAAAGTGCCGACCACGTCGGCGACCCGGAGTTCGCCGTCGACGTAGAGGCACTCGATCTTGCCGTCCTCGTGGACGAACCCGGTCGCCTCGGCGCGCTCGGTGACGACGCGGTTCACGTCGCGCGCGAGCGATTCGAGGGCGTCGACGGCGGCGGCGCCCGCGATCTCGTCGGCCTCCGCCCGGGTGAGATAGCGGTCCTGCTGCTCGTACTTCGTCGAGAACTCCACGACCGGCTCCGGGAGGTCGACCGGCTCGGCGGGCCAGTCGCCGTCGGCGAGGTCGTCGAGCCCGAGGTCGGCGGGCTCGGCGCGTTTCCGCAGGCTGGACCCGACGGGGACCCGGTTGCGGAAGACGACCTCCAGCGGGACGAGGTAGTTCCCCCCGCCCGCGGCGTGGAATGCCTCGTAGTCGTAGCCGGCGTGGGGCCCCTCGTACGACAGGTCGGGCACCTGCGTCAGCTCGATGGCCATCTCGGTGGGCGGCGCGGTCGCCTCGGCGAGGGGGACGGGGTCGAGCTCGGTCCCGTCGTCCGCGACGGTACCCGGGTCCACGACCCCGCGGTAGTGGGTCGGGACGCCCGCGTCCTCCAGTAGTTCGAAGTTGAACGCGCCCATCGCGCAGAGGCTCGCCCCCTTGTGGGGGATCGCGTCGGGCATCTGTCCCCAGTCGAACACCGAGTAGGCGTCGGTGAAGGCGAACCGGCCTCGGCCGAGTCCGTCGGCGGTCGCCGGCTCGTCGACGCGGAACTCCTTGACGCTCGTCATGACTCACACCGCGACCGCCTCCCACATGAACCTTTCAGTTACGTGCGTACCTCGGACATGTTTTCCGAGGTTTGATCCACACATGTGCGGTATCTCGGTCGCGATGTGGACCGGCGCCCGCGCGCTCGCATCGAAAGCGACACCGGGATCCGCCCCCCAGTCCGGGGCATGAACGATGCGCGCGAGGTCGTCGTCCTCCGGTACGGCCACCGGCCGGGGCGCGACGACCGCATGACGACGCACGTCGGGCTCACGGCGCGGGCGCTCGGGGCCGACCGGGTGATCTTCCCCGACAACGCGGGCCAGTCGGCGGAGACGGTCCGCGACATCACCGGCCGGTTCGGCGGGCCGTTCGCCGTCGAACTGCGCGACGACCAGAAGGCGATCGTCCGGGAGTTCGACGGGGTCGTGGTCCACCTCACGATGTACGGCGAGCGCGTCCAAGACGTGGAGGCGGCCGTCCGGGAGGCGGTCGGGCTCGACGAACCAGAAGCGCCCGAGGAGTCGTCGCCGCCGCGCGACCTCCTCGTCGTCGTCGGCGGCGAGAAGGTGCCGTGGGCGCTGTACGAGCGCGCCGACTTCAACGTGGGCGTGACGAACCAGCCGCACTCGGAGGTCGCGGGGCTCGCCGTCTTCCTCGACCGCCTGTTCGACGGGGCGGAACTCGGCCGCGAGTGGGCCGACGCCGACCGGCGCGTCGTCCCGGAGGCGACCGGGAAGACGGTGATCGACGCGGGGACCGAAACCGACAGCGCCGGGGACGACGAGGCCGGAGACGACAGCCCCGGGAACGACCGAGCGTCCGAGCGCCGCGACTGACCCGGCTACTCTCCCGCGTCGCCGCGCTCGGCGTCTCGCTCGACGACCTCCGGAGTCCCGCTCAGGATGCCGCGGAGCCCCGACATCGGCTCGCCGACGGTGACCCCGTGCTCCGTGATCTTGAACTCGCGGATCGTCCGCTCGAAGTCGCTCGTCCGCTTTTTCAACACGCCGATCGCCTTGCGGAGCTCGCCGCCGACCTCTAGGTGCCGGAGGAAGAGGATGTTGTCGGCGAGGTAGCTGATGTTCTCCATGGTCGCGCGGAACTCCCCCGTGACGTTCCGCGTCTCGTCGATGAAGAGGCCGGTGACGCCCGCGTTCTTGAGATAGCGGCCGAGCGCGTGCATCTGCTGGAGCATCTGCTCTTTCTCGCCGCGCAGGGTCAGCCGATACCCGGAGATGCCGTCGATCATGACGATGTCGGCCCCCTCCTCCTCGACCTCGTCGCGGACCATGCGGGCGAACTCCTGTGGCGACCGCTCTAACGCCTCCACCTCCGTCACCTGAAGCGTCCCCTTCGCCAGCATCTCGTCGACGGGAATGTTGACCGCGCGCGACCGGGCGAGGAACGTCTCCCGGTTCTCCTCGAACAGGTAGATCACGGAGCGTTCCCCGCGGCCCGCGGCCTCCTTCATGAACTGGGTGCTGAGCGTCGTCTTCCCCACGCCGGTCGGGCCGCTCACGATGGTGACGGTGCCGCGCTCGATCCCGCCGTGGAGCAGCTCGTCGACCTCGGGGATCCCCGACGAGACCTGCTCGAACGCCAGCTCCTCGTCCCGCGTGCCGGGCTGGAGCGCGGGAAACACCTCCATTCCCGCGTCGGTGATCCGGTAGGCGTGGTCCCCGCTCTGCGTCGACGACCCCCGGAACTTGGGGACGCTGACCGTCTTGCCGTACGCCCCCGCGTCGAGCCGGACCGTCCCGTCCGTGATGAACTCGAGGTCGTCTGTCGGGAGCGACCGCGTGTTCTGGACGGTGAACAGCACGGTCGCCCCCCTGTCTTTCAGGAACCGCATGAATCCGACCACCTGCTTGCGGAACTGGTAGTCGTCCGAGAGGAGGAACCGGAGCTGCGTCAGCGGGTCGACCACCACACGGTCGGGGTCGACCGCCGTCACGCCCTCGACGATCCGCTCGGTCAGCGGCTCTCGCTCGACCTCCGAGGGCGCGAACACCTCGTACGACTCGTCCTCGACGAACGCGTCCGCGCCCGGGCTCAGGTCGAGGAACTCGATCGAATCGGTGTCGAAGCCGAGCGCGTCAGCGTTCGCCTTCAGGTCGCGGAGGTCCTCTTCGAGGTTGACGAAGAGCGCCGTCTCCCCCTCGTCCACGCCCCGCTGGAGGAAGTGGAACCCCAGAATGGTCTTCCCGCTCCCGGCCTGTCCGCGGACCATGTAGCTCCGCGTGGGGACGAGCCCGCCCGACAGCACTTCGTCGAGGCCGTCGACGCCGGTCGACGCCCGCTCGGATAGCGACGTTGTCATACCGTGGTACTCGCCCCCGACCGTGATATATATGGGGTAGTTCTTAGTGCCTCCCCGACTCAAATACGACGAGATGGATTCGAAGTCGGACGCGGAGTCCGGGGGCGATGACGGCGGCGGGCCCCCAGACCGCCCCGCCGGGGACGACGCCGGCCCCGGTCTCTCCCGGGCCCCCGACGGCGACCGCGCGACGGTCCTCCTCCTGATGGACGCCGACCGCGACCGCGGGCTCCTGTCCGACGCGCTGTCCGACCGGTACGCCGTTCGGACCGCCGAGTCGCCGGACGCGCTGAACGGCGAGTTCGACTGCTGTCTCCTCGACGCCGGCGCCTTCGAGGCCGCCGCGGACGCGATCGACGCTCGACGCGAGCGCGCCGAGCCCGCGTTCCTCCCGTTCGTACTGCTGGTGAGCGAAGGGTCGCGGGCGGGGCTCGGCCACGCCGCGTGGGAGCGCGTCGACGACGTCATCGAACTCCCGGTCGGACGCCGGGCGCTTGTGACGCGCGTCTCGAACTTGATCGAGCGGCGGCGGACGTCGCTCCGGTTCCGGCGGACCGTCGCGGACCTGCGGCGCAAAGAGCGGGCGATGGACGAGGCGCCCGTCGGGATCACCCTCGCGCGGGCGACCGACGGCGACGACAGCCCGCTCGTGTACCACAACCGAGAGTTCGAGGAGCTGACCGGCTACGGCGACGAGATCCTCGGCGAGGACTGTCGGTTCCTTCAGGGCCCCGACACCGGCGAGGAGTCCCGGGCGCGGATACGGCGGGCCCTCGACGAGGACCGACCGGTCGAGGTCGACATCCTCAATTATCGGGCGAACGGCCAGAAGTTCTGGAACCGGCTCTCCATCGCGCCGCTGCGCGACAAGGAGGGGAACGTGACGAGCTACGTCGGATTCCAGGCCGACATCACCGAGCGGAAGATCCGCGAGCGGCGGCTGGAGGTGATGGCCCGAGTGCTCAACCACAACCTCCGGAACAAGATGAACCTCATCGAGGGGTACGCGGACCTCCTCCGCGACGACCCCGACGAGGAGTCGCGGCGTCGGTCGCTGGACGTCATCGCCGAGACGGCCTCGGACCTCACCGGGATCGCGGGCGCCGTCCAGACCGTCGACGAGACGGTCTCACCGCCCGGGCTCGACGCCCCGATCAACCTCCGAGACGAACTGGTCGAGCTCCGAGACCGGCTCCGCAGCCGCTACCCGGACGCGTCGGTGACCATATCGCTACCCGACGACGGACCGATAGAGACGACCGCCGTGGGCCTGCCCGTCGCCGTCTCCGAGGCGGCCGAGAACGCGGTGAAGCACAACGACGCGGCGACGCCGTCGGTCGAGGTGCGCGTCGAGCGCCGTCCGCCGGAGTGGATCGCGATCGAAGTCGAGGACGACGGCCCGGGGATCCCGGACCACGAGACGCAGGTGCTGGAGGCTGGCGAGACCTCGCTGACCCACGCGGACCGGCTCGGCATATGGCTCATGTACTGGGTCGTCGCCAAGGCGGGCGGCGAGTTCGACATCGACACCGACGGTGAGGGGACGACGGTCCGCCTGGAAGTCCCGGTGCGGCCCTGAGTCGGCCGATACACCGAGCCGCTTCCCCTACAGTGTCCGCTTCGAGCGGAGCCGCGCGAGCCGCGTCCGGGCCTCCTGCCGGCTCGTCCCGCGAACCCGCCCCGTCTCGGCGTCGGCCATGGAGACGAAGGAGAGCCGGTCGAGGAGCGGGGGCCAGTCGCCGGCGCCCGCGGCGTCACCGGCGAACGCGACCGCGTTGGCGAGCCCCTCGCGCTCCTCGGTTCCGACCCGGGCGACCAGCGCGTCCGCGGCCCGCCGCCCGCCGGCGACGGAGAGCCGATCGCCGACCGTCGCGGGGACCCACGCCGGGAGGAGCAACAGCCAACACAGGACGCCGGCGGCCGCGTACGCCCACGACGGGATGCGCTCGCGGTCCGGCTCGTACCCGTGGATCCGGTTGACGCGCCGGTCGGCGGCGGTCCGGTCGCCGCGGCGTCCCACGAGCAGCGTCGCGAGCAGCGCCGCGGTCTCGACGGCCGCCAGCGCCGGCAGCGTCGCGGTGGTGAGGAGCGCCCGCCGCGTCCGGAGCCGGACGAGCGCGTGGCGCAACGCCGCGTCGCGGTCCGCCTTCGGCAGGGCGAGCAGCCGCGTGGAGACCACCAGTCGCGCCCCGCGGTAACCGTCCGTGACGGCGACGTTCGCGGCGTCGGCGCGGACCGCGGTCACCGGCGGCGCGTCGACGCCGACCTCGCCCGCGAGGTGTTCGACGCGGTCGGCGACGAAGTCCGCGCGGCGGTCGTCTAGGTCGGCACGGGGGAGCCGCGCGATCCGCCTGTCGACGAGCGCGGGACCGAGGAGCGCGGAGAGCGCGGGGCCGACGACGACGGCCGCGAGCAGCCCGCTCGGCGCGCCGAGCGGGACGGTCCCGAGCCCGCCGGGGCCGAGCAGCGCGGCGAGCGGAACCAGCGGGACCGCCGCCAGCACGACCGGGACCGCGAGGAGCGCCAGGGCGCCGAGCGCGCGTCGCCCCCGTCCGTCGACCGAGTCTGCCATACGGGCGAGTGTGAGTCACGGCGCGTAAAGCTCTGCCGGACCCGCGGGTCCGTCGGGGGCGGCGCAGGGCCCGCTTTTCGGGCGGGTGGGACGCGTCGCGACCGCGCCTTTCGGAGGTTTTAACCGGATTCCACCACCAGTTTCCCGTAATGGCTTTTGAGGATCTACTGAACGACCCCGTCATCCAGAAGTACCTCCACGAGCTGGTGGGACCGACGGGGATGCCGGTCGCGGCCGCGCCGCCCGACGGCGAGGTCACCGACGAGGAGCTGGCCGAGGAGCTCGGCTTGGAGCTCAACGACGTGCGGCGCGCGCTGTTCATCCTGTACGAGAACGACCTGGCGACGTACCGCCGCGTCCGCGACGAGGACTCCGGCTGGCTCACGTACCTGTGGACGTTCCACTACGACAACATCCCGGAGAACCTCCAGGAAGAGATGTACCGACTGCTCGAGGCTCTAGAGGAGCGCGAGGAGTACGAGCGCACCCACGAGTTCTACCTCTGTGAGGTGTGTTCGATCCGCTTCGAGTTCGGCGAGGCGATGGACTTCGGCTTCGAGTGCCCCGAGTGCGGCTCGCCGCTGGAGGCGATGGAGAACGACCGGCTCCGCGAGGCGATGGACCGGCGCATCGAGGAGCTGCGCGACGAGCTCAACGCGGACGTGACCGCCTGATGGTCGTCCTCGCAACCAAGTGCTACGTCGAGGGCGACGCCCGCGACCGCGCGCTCGACGGCATGGACTCGCTCGTCGCCAACGACGTCGGCGAACTCGACGTCGACTGGCAGGTGGGCGTTCGGGACGACGAGTTCGTCCAAGTGGACGTGACCGGGGAGGACGCCCCGGTCGCGCGCAACGTCCTCGGGGAGACGTGGGGCGAGGTCGTCGCCCACGACGGCGGCCTCGAAGCGGGCGAGACGTACGTCGGAACCCTCGAATCGTGGGACGACGTGGGTATCACCCTCGACGCCGGCGTCGACGTGTTCGTCCCCGCCGACGAGCTGGGGCTCGGCGTCGGCTCGCCGGAGCAGGTCGTCGAGCGGTTCGGGCTCGTCCAGCACCTCCCGGTGCGGTTCGTCTACGGCGGCGATCCGGGCGACCCGGACGCGGACCAGAGCCGGCTCGCCGACGCCGAGCGCGACCGGCTGTACGACTGGCAGCGCGGCGACGGCCGGGTGAACGTCAACTCGGCGACCCGCGGCGAGACGCGGGCGACGGTGAACCGCGCGGGCCACGCGCAGGACATCGTCACCGTCGAGCGGTTGGGACTCCTCGAACAGAGCATCGTCTGCGCGGAAGGGACCGACCCGCCGGGACTGCTCGCCGCCATCGGCTCGTACCTCCCGGCCGAGATGCGCTGCGTCGTCTAACCTGATCACACGTGAACAGACGCTTCGCGCTCGCGGTGGCGGCGATCGCTCTCCTCGCGGTCAGCGCCGGCTGTCTCGGCTACGCGACCGGCGGCGGCGAGGTGACGAACGAGACACTCGACGCCGAGCCGCCGCACGGGTACGACTTTGACACGGACCGCGACGCCGCGTTCAACCTCACCACGGACGCCAGGTACACCGTCGTGTACGCGGTCGACGACCGGGAGGAGATCCGGCTGT
This sequence comes from Halorubrum sp. CGM5_25_10-8B, assembly GCF_005435095.1. Taxonomy (NCBI): domain Archaea; kingdom Methanobacteriati; phylum Methanobacteriota; class Halobacteria; order Halobacteriales; family Haloferacaceae; genus Halorubrum; species Halorubrum sp. CGM5_25_10-8B. Next base: position 79,932 of record NZ_SGTY01000006.1, read on the forward strand.
ACCGGCAGACGCCGTACGCCGGCGACCAGCCGCTGGAGTTCGAGGCGTTCCGCTACCGGTACCCCGACGGGGAAGTGATCACGGGCAGCGAGTTCCGGGCCCGCGGCGGCGAGATCGAGCGCACGACCGACGAGACCTGGATCCGCTTCGCCGACGACATGAGCGGCGGGAAGGCGGCCTTCGCCGGTGCCGGGTCCCCGCGACGGTTCAGCATGCGCGCGTACGTCGAGGGGTCGTACGCGGTGACGCTGCCGCCGCAGTTCAGCACGGAGGTGCCGATCGTCGGCCACGTGTCGCCGCGCGATCACGCGGTTGAGACGGTCGGCGACCGCGACCGGATCGTCTGGGAGGAGGTGACGAGCGGCTCGATCGTCGTCCAGTCGTACCGCGAGGGCGACCTCGTGGTGTTCGGCGTCATCCTCGTCATCGGCGCGGTCGCCGCGGTCGCCGGGACGCTCTACTTCCGGCGACAGCTGGAGGCGCTCCGCCAGCGCCGCCGCGACCTCGGACTGGGCGTCTACGAGGACGACGACGACGATGACGGCCTGCTCTAACGGGCGCGACCGGCCGCCGTCGTCGGGGCGTCAGCCCGCGCCGCGGTCCTTTTCTACCACGCGCCGCTTGAGACTGGTATGAACGCCGCCGTCGTCACCGTCGGGGACGAGCTCCTCGTCGGCGACACCGAGAACACGAACGCCACCTGGCTCTGCGACCGCCTCGACGCCCGGGGGGTCGCGGTCCGGCGGGTGACCGTCGTCCCGGACGAGGTCGCCGAGATCGCGCGCGTCGTCAACGAGTACCACGCCGAGTACGACGCGGTGATTGTCACCGGCGGGCTCGGGCCGACGCACGACGACGTGACGATGGAGGCGGTCGCGGCCGCGTTCGGGCGCGGCCTCGAAGCGAACGCGGAGGCGACCGCGTGGCTCGCCGACCGCGGGTACAGCGGCGACGACCTCGCCGCCGAGACGACGCACCTCCCGGCCGACTGCCGACCGCTGCCGAACGAGGCCGGGGTGGCGCCGGGCGCCGTCGTCGAGTCCGTCTACGTCCTTCCGGGAGTCCCGGACGAGATGAAAGCGATGTTCGATCTGGTCGAAGACGAGTTCGCGGGGACGCCGACCCACGTGCTCACGGTCGACGTCGACGAGCCGGAGAGCGATCTGCTCGACCGGTTCGCGTCGCTGCGCGAGCGGTTCGACGTGCGGGTCGGCTCGTATCCGGGCGAGGTCGTGACCGTGAAGATCACGGCCGAGAGCGAGGCGGAGGCCGAGCGCGCGGCGGCGTGGATCCGCGAGCGGACCGACGCGGTCGAGGAGCGGTCCGCCTGAGCGTGTAGGGAGGGCAGACGGTCGGCGGCCGAGGCGGGGCTACCGGTAGAGGTACGCGATCCACACGACGACGAGGGCGAGGCTCGCGAGCAGGATCGCGCCCGCGGTCGCGCTGATCGGCAGCGGCTCCGTCACGGCGGCTTCGAGGATCATATCTCGGCGTTGTTCTGGGGGCGCCTTAAGTATTGATTCTCGGACGAGAGGGGGCAGACCGACGGACGAGCACCGCGGCAGGGGTACGAAAACGGGACCGGGAGACGTGGGCGTGTGGCAGCTACCGCGGGAGGGATCCAGTCCCGATGAGACGAGCAGGTTACCGATGGCGGGCTCGTTCCACCGGCGGTGACAACTACGAGCGGACACGTGTTGAGTGCCGTGTCCCGGTGTTGAGGGCCTTTATGTGCCGGTCCGACCGACGGTTCCGGGCGCCCGCGCGCTCCGACCCGGACGCGTCTCGCTTAAGGGGCCGGCGCGGCGAACTATTTGTCATGCACGTGGGGATCGCGGTGAACCCGGTCGCCGGGATGGGCGGCCGCGTCGGACTGAAGGGGACCGACGGGAAGGTGACCGAGGCGGTCGAGCGCGGCGCGGAGCCGCGGGCGCCGGACCGGGCGCGGCGGATGCTGGAGCGACTGGCCGCGGTGGAACCCGACGCCGCCGTCTCCGTAGCCGCGGACCCAATGGGCGAGTCGGTCGTCCGCGGGGCGGGCTTCGACCCGGCCCGCGTCGTCGACCCGTTCGACGGCGAGCCGCCGGCGTCGACGGCGACGACCGCGGCGCACACCGCGGCGGTCGTCCGGGCGTTCGCGGGGATCGACGGAGGCGGAGGGACCGGGGCTCGGGGCGACGCGACCGCCCCCGCCGACCCCGTCGACCTCGTCCTGTTCGTCGGCGGCGACGGCACCGCGGCGGACGTCGCGGCGGCGCTGGAGGGGACCGACGTGCCGATGCTCGGCGTCCCCGCCGGCGTGAAGGTGTACTCGTCGGTGTTCGCGGTGTCGCCGGAGGACGCCGCCGAGGTCGCCGCCTCGTTCTCGCGGACCGAGCGCCGCGAGGTGATGGACATCGACGAGGACGCCTACCGCGAGGGCGAGGTCCACCCGGAGCTGCGGGGTGTCGCGCACGTGCCGGTCGCCGACGACCTCCAGTCCTCCAAGCAGACGGCGAGCGGGACCGTCGAGTCGCTGGCGGAGGGGGTCGCGGCCGACATCCGCGAGCGCGACGGCGAGGGCGTCGCGTTCGTCCTCGGCCCGGGGTCGACCGTCGGCGCGATCAAGGACGAGCTCGGCTTCGATCCCTCCCCGATCGGCGTCGACGTCTGGCGCGACGGCGAGGTGGTGGTGCGGGATGCCACGGAGGCGGAGATCCTCGGCGCGCTCGGCGAGGAGAACGTGATCGTCGTCTCGCCGATCGGCGGGCAGGGGTTCGTCTTCGGCCGCGGCAACCCGCAGGTATCGCCGGCCGTGATCCGGCGCTGCGACCTCCGGATCGTCGCCTCGCGCGCGAAGCTCGACGACGTGCGCGCGCTCCGCGTCGACACCGACGATCCCGCCCTCGACGAGGAACTGGCGGGGTGGGTTCGCGTCCGCGTCGGGAAGTTCGAGACGCGGATGATGAAGATCGTCTGAACTCCACCCGGAGGGTCGCCGAACGCCGGCCGCGCTCGACTCCGCGGAGACGGACAGCCCTTTGTCGGTGGCTGCGCCGGAGGCCGTATGGAACGCGAGAAGGAACGGATGTTGGCCGGCGAGGCGTACGACCCCTCGGCTCCCGAGCTGGTCGCCGATCGTAAGCGCGCGCGGGACCGCTGTCGCCGGTACAACGCCACCGCGCCGACGGAGGCCGACCGCCGCGACCGCCTGCTCTCCGAGCTGTTCGGAGCCGTCGAGGGCGACGCGACCGTCGTGCCGCCGTTCCGCTGCGACTACGGCTACAACGTCGGGGTCGGCGACGGCTTCTTCGCGAACTACGGCTGCGTCGTCCTAGACGTCGCGCCGGTCGCGTTCGGCAAGAACTGCCTGCTCGGGCCGGGGGTCCACGTGTACACCGCGACGCACCCGATCGACCCCGCGGAGCGCGCCGCGGGCCGCGAGTTCGGCGACCCCGTGACCGTCGGCGACGACGCCTGGATCGGGGGACGGGCGGTGATCACGCCCGGGGTCGAGATCGGGGACGGCGCGGTCGTCGCCGCGGGAGCCGTCGTCGTCGACGACGTGCCGGCGCGGACGGTGGTCGGCGGCAACCCGGCCGAGGAGATCCGAGAAATCGACGACGAGTGACCGTTACGCGGCGTCAGTCCAGCGCGTCGGCCAGCGCCGGCGCGACGCTGACGACGCTACAGCCGCGCTCGACGGTGTCGCTGCCGAGGATCCGGTCGACGCCGGCGGCGCGGAGCTTCGTCACCGCGTTGGCGGCGAGCACCGGGTGGACGCAGGCGGTCAGCACCCGCGCCGCACCGCGGTCGGTGAGGACGGCGACCGACTCGCTCATCGTCGACCCGGTCGCGATGATGTCGTCGACGACGACCACGTCGCGGTCGGCGACGCTCGCGTCGGAGGGCGACACCGCGACGGCACCGGTCTCGCGGTCGCGGTGCTTCTCGAAGTAGTCCGTCTCGCCGGCACCGTACGCGTCGCGGACGGCCGCGGCCACGTCGGTGGCGCCCTCGTCGGGCGCGAGGAAGAGCGGGTCGTCGAGGTCGGCGGGGAGCGGGTCGGCGAGGACGCCGGCCGCGTCGACCGCCTCGACAGGGACGTCGAAGAAGTCGGCGACGGTCGACTCGTGGGGGTTGACGAGGCGGACGCGGTCGGTCCCGGTCGAGATCGCCTTCGCCATCGCGCGGGCGGAGACGGGTTCTCCGTCGCCGAAGGAGTCGTCCTGGCGGGCGTACCCCATATAGGGGACAACGGTGGTCACGTCCGTCGCGCCGGCCTCGCGGACGGCGTCCTGGAGCTGGAGCAGTTCGACCCACGCCTCGTCGGAGTCGGTCGCGGCGACGATCACGGCCTCGTCGGCGTCGAAGTCGGGCACCGCGGCGAGCCCCTCCCCATCCGGGAACCGGTCGTAGGTCGGGGTCGCGAGCGCCCGGCCCGTCTCCGCGGCGAGCGCCGCCGCGAGCTGCTGCGAGCTGGACCCGGGTACGATCATGGGCGACCGTTCCGCGGACTCCGGTAAACCAGTTTCCTTACCGCGCGACGCCGCGCGCCACGCGAGCGCGACCCACACCGCCCCCACAGGGGCGGATATTTACGGGCGCGGCGGGTACGAGCGCCCAATGACTGACACCGAAGCCGGCGCGCGCGTCGGGCTCCCCTGCCCGTCGTGTTCGCCCGCCGAGCCGACCGTCCACGAGGTCCTCAGCCCGGGCGGGCAGGCCACCGTGCGCTGTACCGAGTGCGACCACACCCACAAGACCGAGATCCCCGAGGACGAGACCGTCGCCGTGACGGTCGTCGTCTCGCAGGACGGCGACTCGTTCACCACGACGATGGACGTGCCCGCCGAAGGCGACGTGGGCACCGGCGAGGAGTTCGTCGTCGACACCGACGAGGCGCTGATGCAGGTGCGGATCACGGGGATCGAACTCGGTCCCGAGAACCGCGTCGAGGAAGCGGACATCACGGACGTGGAGACGCTGTGGACCCGCGCGGTCGACAACGTCGCGGTCCCGGTCACGCTCCACCCGAAGGACGGGGACGCGGACCAGACCCGGTCGCTGCGAGTGAACGTCCCCGGCGACTACGAGTTCACCGTCGACGAGACGGTGGAGTTCGGCGAGGAGGAGTTCACCGTCGAGGGGCTCCACATCCGTGAGGACGCGCCCGAGTACCGCCACGAGAAACTCGACCACCCCGGCGACCTCGCCTACGCGAAGGACCTCAAGCGGATCTACGCCCGCGACGAGACGCTCGCCGCGTGGTCGGCCTGGTAGGAGACGATCACCGTACCGTCGGCCCGGTAGGAGGCGATCACCGTACCGTCGGCTCGGCGAGACTGATCGCCGATCGCTGAGTCGCCGACGGCCGCGACTACTCCCCGCGGCGATCCTCATACTAACATAAACAATTATGAAGGATACGCACGTTGCCTGTGACGTGCCACCCGTAGTACACGACTGACGCACGCTCGACGGCGGGGACGACGACCGGTCCCGGCGGTCCGAGCACGCGCGAGGCGACGCCGACCGAACAGCCCACCGACCGATCGGGTCCATCCGCTGACTCGGCCGCAACCGACGCTCCGGACGACCTTCCGACCGCCGCGGAGGCTGTCGCGCAGGCGGCGGAGACGTTCGACCCGTCGGACACCCGGCGGATCGCGAACGGGACCGACCGCTGGAACGAGTACGCCGGGTCGTCGCACTGACGGCGCGGCCGGATCCTTTTATTCAACGGCGCGACTACCGACGAGCGGCCGATGACGAATCACCGCTCCGAGCCGGACTCGGCACCCGGCGACGACGAGCCCTATGAGTGCCGAGGCCAGCCTTTCCATCCGTACAGTTCGACTGGAGACGACCGCGAGTGAACCACGCTCACAGTCGCCGAGAGTGCGGCGCCGCGATGACGACGGGAGTAGCCTGACGACCGACTACGGCGGCGTCGCGTCGTCGACGGCGTCCGCGAATAGTCCGAGGAAGCCGCCGTCGTACTGTTCGTCGGCGTGATCCACGTTCCAGAGTCCCGACTCGCGGATCGCACGGCTCCGGCTGTGTCGCCCGATCCAGTCGGTCCGCCGGGGATCGACCGGCTCCCGATCGAAGTTGCTCAGGAGGGCGATAGAGTTCCGTTCGAGAACGCGCCGGTCGCTATCCGCGCCGGGTTCGTCGTCGAGGGGCACCCAGAGGAACGGCTGTTCGCGGACGAACGCGCTCACGCGCCGTTCGAGGGCGTACTCCTCGTCGCGGACCGCCGCTCGCCCGCGGTCGACGCCCGGCCACCGCTCGTCCCAGTCGGGGTAGTCCTCGCGGAGGCCGTACTTCTCGATGATCGCTTCACCGACGCGCTTGCGATATACGGACGCGCGGTGAGCGCCGCCGTGAGGATGGTTTGAACTTCCGCTACCCGTGCCGTAGTGCTGTTTCAGTCTGTCCCAGAGGGTCGTGCTGCTCCCCGCGGACACCGCGTGCGTCCCCACGCGGGTGACGCGTGACTGGTCGGTCGAAGCGCGCGTTTCGCCCGGGGCGAGGAAGAAGTAGACGCCCCGGTCGGGCCAGTCCATGTACCCGGTACACTCCTTGAGCTTCCGCGGTCCGCCGACCCGGCGCGCGAGGTCGTCGAACAGGTCGTAGAAGCGATCGAGGTCGGCCCGGCGAGTCATCCCTACGGCCCGATCGCCCCGGCGTCGAAAGAGTCTGATCACTCGACCCGGGTGGCTCGGCGCCCGGGGAACAGCGTCGCTCGGCCGCCGAGCGGACGAACCGTTTTCAGGTCGCCGCACGAGTCGACCCCCATGGACCACCGCTGTCCGGACTGTGGCGTCACGATGGAGGAGGTCGAGTTCAGCATGGGCGACGCGTGGAACGCGCACGTCAGGACCGGCGAGAAGCGGTCAGGGCTCCTCGGGAAGCTCGGCATGAACGAGCGCAAGGAGCTGACGACCGTGATGTGTCCGGAGTGCGGGCTTGTGCGTCACTACGCCGAGTTCGAGGAGTGACGCGGGGTCGGCGGGCGCCGCCGCGGACTCGCCCGTTCCGAAGCCGTCATGCCGCTCGCTCGTGAACGGCGGGTATGGACGAGCAATCGACCGACGAGTACACGCGGCTCGTGGCGGAGAACGGGCTCGCCCTCCTGTTCACGAACCGAGTGCGGGCGCGGGTTGTCGCGGCGCTATTTTACGCGTCCGAGCCGCTGCCGGTCGATCGGATCGCCGAGGGCGCGGGCGTCGACCGGACTGTCGTCCACGAGGCGCTCGACGGACTCGAACGGTTCGGAATCCTGGAGATCGATCGGACCGAGGGGCGCGACCCCGACCGATACACGCTCGACGAATCGGACGATCTCACCGAGGCGCTCCGGGCGGTCGCGGAGCTCGCGACCGAGCGTTACCATCAGGAAGAGATAGACATCCCGAGCGACGACGAGTGAGGCCCTGCGGCGCCCCGGACGCGGTTCACTCGATCCGGACGGTCGTCTCGTCGTAGACGCCTTTTCCGGCGGGGTCGTCCACGGCAAGCCCGGCGCCGATCGTGTGTTCCCCGCGGTCGGCGGGCCGCCACTCCGTCTCCGAGACCTGGAAGCTCTGCTGCCACCGCCGGGTGAACCGTCGCCGCTCCCCGCGGTCGAGCGTGAACCGCGCTTCCGACTCCGGGAGCGGTTCGGACACCTGTGACGCGTCGCGGTGCCCGTCGACGTGCCACGTCCACGGGACCGGGGACCGCGTCCGAACGGTTACCGGGACCGGAAGCGGGTTCCGGAGCTCAATCGCCACCGGGATCGGCTCGCCCGCTTCGTACACGGTCGCCGGCGTGTCGACGCTGACGGAGACGGCCCAGCGGTGAAGCCGCGCCGGGAGCAGCCACCGTGTGAGCGTCGCCGCCGGGAGCGTCTTGGCGGCCTGAGGGCGGTGGCGTTCGACGGACTCATTCGGCCGGAACGGGTCGTCGTCGGAGCGGTCGACGCCGTCCCGCCGACGTGAGCGAGGCATGCGTGGAGGTTCCCGCCGGGAGGAATAAGCGTGTCGTCGGGCCGCTCCCGGGCGGGAGGGACGACGGACCGGGGTCAGTCGTCGCCGCTCGCGGCCGAGCCGGGGGCGGTACCGTCGTCGGGCGCCGCCCCCTCGGTCGGCCCGGCTTCGTAAGCCGGGTCGAAGAGGTGACACGCGACGCGCCCCGCGTCGGTCTGGCGGAGCACCGGTTCGTCCGTCGAGCAGGGCGTGTCGAACGTCTCGTCGAGCACCCGCTCGGCGTGCTCGAACTCCTCGTCGGCGACCAGCCGGAGCGCCTCTTGGACCACTTCCTCTGCCTCCGGGTCCGACAGCGTCGATGGGAGGTCGAGCTCCTCGCGGAGCGCCTCCATCAGCGCGCTCTCGCCGGCGTCGAACGTCTCGACGGCGATGTCCTCCTCGCGGGCGCGGTGGCGGAGCGACATGACCGCGCGCCACTCCGCCTGCTCGAACTCGTAGTCCGAGGGCGGGATGACGCGGGGACACCGCGTGTGGAACTTACAGCCGGACGGGGGATCGATCGGGGAGGGAACCGACCCCTCCAGCAGGATCCGGTCGCCCTCCCACAGCGGGTCCGGCTCCGGGATCGCCGACAGCAGCGCCTCGGTGTACGGGTGTTGCGGCGGCGCGAACAGCTCCTCTGGCGTGCCGATCTCGGCCATCTTGCCGAGGTACATGACGGCGATCTCGTCGGCGATGTGCTCGACGACGGAGAGGTCGTGCGCGATGAACAGGTACGCGATCCCAAGCTCGTCTTGGAGGTCCTCCAACAGGTTGAGGATCTGGGCCTGGACCGACACGTCGAGCGCCGAGACGGGCTCGTCGCAGACGATGAAGTCGGGGTCCACGGCGAGCGCGCGGGCGATCCCGATCCGCTGGAGCTGTCCGCCGGAGAACTCGTGCGGGTACCGGTTGGCGTGGCTCGCGTTGAGCCCGACGCGGTCGAGCAGTTCCTTGATCCGGGCGTCGCGGGAGACGCCCCCCTCGATCCCGTGGATGTCGAGCGCCTCTCCGATGATGTCGTTCACCGTCAGCCGCGGGTTGAGGCTCGACTGCGGGTTCTGGAAGATTATCTGCATCTCTTTTCGCAGATCCCGGAGCTCCCTGTCGGAGAACGTCGTGATGTCCTCGCCCTTGAAGTACACCGAGCCGGCGGTCGGCTCGCGGAGCTGGAGGATCGACCGGCCGATGCTGCTCTTCCCGCAGCCGCTCTCGCCGACCAGCCCCAGCGTCTCTCCCGCTTCGATCTCGAAGGAGACCCCGTCGACCGCCTTCACCTTCTTCTGCCGGCCGAGGAGCCGGTCGATGAAGTCGCTCTCGGACTCGTAGTACTTCTCGAGCCCCTCGACGCGGAGGAGCGGCTCGGAGCCGCTCATCGGTCGCTCACCCCCGCTGAGCTCGCCGCGTCGCCCGACCCGACCGGGTCGTCCTCGCCGCGGACGGTCACCTCGTAGTCGAGTTCGCCGGTGAGTTCGCCGGTGTGTGCGAGACACGCGGCGCTCTGCGCGTCGCTGTTGATCGGGTCCGCGGGCTCTCCCGTCTCGACGTCGACGAGCTGGGGCTCCATGCGGGTACACGACTCCTCGGCGTACGGACACCGGGGGTGGAAGTTACAGCCCGGCGGCATCTCGATCAGGTCCGGCATCCGGCCCGGGATCGTCTGGAGCCGGTCGCGCTCGTCGCCGATACGCGGGATGGAGCTCATCAGCCCGACGGTGTACGGGTGTTGCGGGTCGTAGTACACGTCCTCGACCGGCGCCATCTCCACCGGGTGGCCGGCGTACATCACCATGACCCGGTCACAGAACTCGGCGACGACGCCGAGGTCGTGGGTGATGAGCTGGATGGCGGTGTCGAACTCGGTCGCGACCTCCTCCAGCAGTTCGAGGATCTGCGCCTCGATGGTGACGTCGAGCGCGGTGGTCGGCTCGTCGGCGATGATCAGGTCGGGGTCGCACGACAGCGCGATCGCGATCACGACGCGCTGTTGCATCCCGCCGGAGAACTCGTGCGGGTAGTCGCTGTACCGCTCGGCGGCCGAGGGGATCCCGACCGACTCCAGCGTCTCGATGGCGCGCTCGCGCGCCGCTTCCTCGTCGAGCCCGATGTGGTACCGGATCGCCTCCGAGATCTGCTCGCCCACCGTGTACGACGGGTTCAGCGCGGTCCCGGCGTCCTGGAAGATCATCGCGATCTCGTTGCCGCGGAGTTCGCGCATCTCCTCTTCGTCCATCTCCAAGATGTTCTGGCCCTTGAACCGGATCTCGCCGCTCTCGATGACGCCCGGCTCGTCGATGAGGCGCATCAGCGCGAGGCTCGTGACGCTCTTCCCGGCCCCGCTCTCGCCGACGACGCCGAACCGCTCGCCGGCCTCGATCCGGTACGAGAGGTCGTTCGTCGCCTTGACGACCCCGTCGTCGGTGTAGAACCGCACGTTGAGGTCCTCGACTTCGAGCATCGCCATCAGCGGAGCCCCCCGGTGTCGGTGTCGGTCTGGTCGCCCTGCGGGTCGAACGCGTCGCGGACGCCGTCGCCGACGAGGTTGATCGCCATCACGAAGACGAAGATGGCGAGGCCCGGGAACAGCCCGGCCCACCAGCGGCCGCGGGCGATCGCGTCCTGCTCGACGTTGAGCATGACGCCCCACTCCGCGCTCGCCGGGGACAGGCCGAGCCCGATGAACCCGAGCGCCGCGGCGACGAGCACCGTGGTGCCGATGCTGAGCGTCGCCTGAACGATCACCGGCGCCATGGCGTTCGGGAGGATGTGCCGCGCGATGATCGAGCGGTCGCGGGAGCCGAGCGCCTTCGCCGCGGTGACGTACTCGTTCTCCTTCACGCTCAGGATCTCGCCACGGATGATGCGGGCGTACGGGAGCCACCCGACGACGACCAGGGCGAGGATCATCTCCCAGTAGCCGCGACCGAGGACGGCGATGACCGCGATCGCGAGCACGATGAACGGGAACGCGTACAGCAGGTCGACGAGGCGCATGATGATCTCGTCGATCTTGCCGCCGTAGTACCCCGCGATCGAGCCGAGCGGGATCCCGACGAGGAGGGCCATGGCGACGGCGATGAAGCCGATCGAGAGGCTCCAGCGCCCGCCGTACATCACCCGCGAGAGGATGTCGCGGCCGGCCCAGTCGGCGCCGAACAGGTAGAGTCCGGTGGGCGGCCAAGTGAGGAGGTTCTCCAGGGTGGGCTCCCGGTACCCGGTGATCACGTCTTGGTTCGCGGGGTCGGCCGGCGCGAGCGAGAACGGCTGGACCGTCTCTCCGGCCAGCACCGGGAAGCTAGTCGGGAGCTGGATCGGACGGGAGAACACCGCGAGCAGCACCATGAAGACGATTGTGGCCGCACCGAACAGCGCGAGGCGGTTCCGTTTGAACCGCATCCACGCGTACTCGAGGCGACCGCGCCCCTCCTCCGACTGGAGGTCGGGCTGCCACGAGGAGAGCGGGTCCCGGGAGTCGACGCGCTCGACGTCGAAGCCGGAGACCCGTATTCGTCCGCGTTCCGTCGTCCGCTGTGAGGTTTCGCTTGACATTATCTAGTATCGGATTCTGGGATCGAGGTACGCGTAGAGCACGTCGGCGACGAAGTTCGCGAGTATCACGGCGACGCCGATCAGGAGGACGATCGCCTGGATGACCGGGAAGTCGCGGTTACCCACCCGATCGACGAGCAGCCGTCCGATACCCGGATACGAGAAGACGATCTCGACGACGACGGAGCCGCTGATGATGAACGCGACCTGGATCGCCGCCACGGTGACGACGGAGATCAGCGAGTTCCGCAGGACGTGTTTCCGGACGACCGTCCGCTCCGGGAGCCCCTTCGCGCGCGCCGTCCGGACGTAGTCTTTGTCGAGTTCCTCCACCATCGAGGACCGCATCAGTCGCATCAGCAGAGCCGTGGAACCGGTCCCGATGGTGATCGCCGGCAACAGGGTGTACACCAGCATGTCGTAGCTGAGGATCCCCTTACTGGTGGGCGGCAGGATGGGGAACAGGTCGAGCCAGCTCGCGAAGATCAAGAGCAGCAGCAGGCCGAGCAGGAAGTTCGGGATCGCGATCCCGAGCAGCGCGAACACGCGGCTGGCCTGATCGATCTTGGTGTTGCGGTAGTACGCCGCGATCACGCCGGTCGGGATCGCCGTGGCGAGCGTGACGCCGAACGCCATGATCCCCATCACGAGCGTGTACGGGAGCCGCTCCATGATCTCGTTTATCACCGGGTCGCGGGTGATGATCGACCGGCCGAAGTCGCCGGTCGCCGCGCTGGTGACCCAGTCGATGTACTGGATGTACACCGGCTGGTCGAGGCCGTACTCGGCCCGGATCTCCATCTCCGTCTGCGGATCGAGCTCCGTGAACAGCGTGATGAAGTCGATCGGGTCGCCGGGAATGGCGTGGACCATCCCGAAGGTGAGCAGGGATATCCCGAGCAGCAGCGGGATGGTTATCAGGCTGCGTTTAATGACAAATCGTTGGAGACTCATCGGGGTGAATTGAGGGCGCTATCGGATGTTTGAGACCGTTACTCCGCCGGGTACACGATCTCGTCGAGGTGCGGCTTGTACAGCGTGTTGTACCGGTTGCTCGCGTTCGGGTGCGGGCTCCACTGGTCGACAGACTCGACGTTGGCCGGGTTGAGCACGTCGATCACGTCGCCGGTCCACATGTTCGCCATCGGGACCTCCTGCGCGACGAGCTCTTGGATGTCCTGGTAGATCGGGAGTCGCTCCTCGGCGCCGAGGGTCGTCTGCCCCTCGGTGATCAGCGAGTCCATCTCCTCGTTCTCGTAGAGGTTCCAGTTGAATCCGTCGGGGACGTGCTGGCTGGAGTGGAGCAGCTGGTTGATGTGGCCGTCCGGGTCGGAGCCGCCCGTCCAGCCGATGCCGACGACGTCGGTGCTGGCCGCGGCGCCCTCGGGGTCGAGCAGGAACGGGACGAGGTCGTCGAAGGCGCGGACGTCGAGCTCCGCGTTGAAGTACTCGGTCTCGTCCATCGTCTGCTGGATGATCTCCATCCACCGCTCGCGGGTCCGGTTGACGTTGGTGATGAAGGAGACGTCGAACGGCGCCTCGATGCCCTCCTCCTCGAACGCCTCGCCGATGAGCCGGAGGCCCTCCTCCTCGTCCTGGCCGACGTACTCGTCGAGGAGGTTCTGCTCGTGCTCGGGGTCCCAGAACGCTCCGAGACCGGGGCTGATCGGGCCGGCGAGCTCCGTCGCATAGCCGCCGAAGACGGCCTCGATGACGTCGGACTTCGGGAGTAACCGGGTCATCCCGCGGCGGAGCTTCTCGTTGGTGAACGGGCTCTGGTTGACCGGATAGGTGATGAAGTCGAACCCGACAGCGCTGCCGGTGACGACCTCGCCGGTCTGGTTCTCCCACTGGTCGAGCTCGAAGGGCGCCGCGTTGTCGATCATGTCGAGCTCGCCGGCGGCCATCGCCTCCTCCTGCGAGACCTGCTCCGGGATGACCCGGATCGTGACCCGGTCCCACGGCGCCGTGCCGGGGTAGTCGTCGCCGTCGTACCAGTAGTCGTCGTAGGGGACGAGGACGGCTCGGTCCTCGGCCGAGAACTCCTCCAGCTCCCACGGTCCGGTACCGAGGGTCTGCTCGGTGAACGAGTGGTCGTCCTGTTCCGGGCTTTCGCTGATCGCGTCGGTCTTGCTCGTGAGGATCGGGACCGCGGCGAGGTCGTTCAAGAACGGCGCGTGCGGGTCGGTCGAGGTGATTTCGACCTCGTAGTCGCCGAGTATCTCGACGTTCTCGATGAAGGAGACGTCGGCGTCGTTCGTCGTGCCGCTCGTCCGGTTGATGGAGAACTGAACGTCCTCGGCGGTGAACTCGTCGCCGTTATGGAACGTGACCCCCTCGCGGAGCTGGAACCGGAACGTGGTGTCGTCGACCTGCTCGTAGCTGGAGGCGAGTTCGCCCCGGAACTCGGAGTAGTCGAACGTCAGCGCGACCAACCGCTCGTAGGCCATGGTGCCGACGACGGAGTTGGAGGTCGCGTCCGTGATGATCGTCGGGTCGAACGTGCCCGGGTTCGCGGCCGCCGACGCGACGAACTCGTTCGTGCCGTCGCCACCGTCGGACCCGTCGCCGCCGTCGCCGCCGACACAACCTGCGAGGCCGACGACGCTCGCACCGCCCATTGCGGCGAGAACCCGTCGGCGAGTCGCTGCCGATTTCGTCTGTCCGTTGTCAGAGTGAGACATACCAACACGTACACGTCGGTCGTTAAAAACTATTCTATTCAGTACATCAGGTCGTCATCCGTACAGTAATTGACCGATTCGGTGACAATTGGACGTATTGACATGATCGTTCACTATTGTCTGGCGAAGCGCGACCGAGCCCCGCCTTCCGGTGGCAGATCGTTCGGTCGGGAGCGAACAGACCGGATAGATCCGGATCGATGTTTATGTGCCGGGCGACCGGATCGAGAGTATGGATCCGGACTTAGACCGATTCACCTCGCGGCGGTCGACCGTGTACGGCGAGCGCGGCGTGGTGGCGACAAGCCAGCCGCTCGCGAGCCAGGCGGGGATCGAGGTGTTACGCGAGGGGGGCAACGCGTTCGACGCGGCGGTCGCGACCGCCGCCGCGCTCAACGTCGTCGAGCCGACCTCGACCGGGCTCGGCGGCGACGTGTTCGCGCTGTACCGGACCGCCGACGGCGAGGTCGGCGCGATGCGCTCCTGCGGCGGCGCGCCCGCCGACGCGACGATCGAAAGTGTGCGGGCGGCGCTCGCCGAGGACGACGACGCCGACTCCTACTACCCGGACGACGGCGGCTACGCGGTCGACGACGCCGGCGAGGCCGAGATGCCGTTCTACGGGCCGCACGCGGTCACCGTCCCGGGAACGGCCCGCGGCTGGGAGGCGACCGTCGAGAAGCTGGGTCGGCTCACGCTCGCCGACGCGCTCGCGCCGGCGATCCGGTACGCGACCGAGGGGTACCCGGTGTCCGAGGTGATCGCCTCCTACTGGGCGAGCGCCGACGCGCTGTTCACCGACGACCACGCCCGCGAGGCGTTCCTGTTCGACGGCGAGCCGCCGGCCGTCGGCCAGACGGTGACGCTCCCGCGGCTCGGCGAGTCGATGGAGACGATCGCAGAGGAGGGCGCGGACGCCGTCTACGAGGGCGAGATCGCCGAGGCGATCGCCGACGAGGTCCAGTCGCAGGGTGGGTTCATGACCGTCGACGACCTCGCCGAGTTCGAGGTCGAGTGGCCGGAGCCGGTGTCGACGACGTACAACGGCGCCGAGGTGTACGAGCTACCGCCGAACAATCAGGGGCTCATCGCGCTGGAGGCGCTCAACGTCGCCGCCGAACTGGGCGCGGGCGAGCACGACTACGACTCCCCCGAGCGCGTCCACTACTTCGCCGAGGCATTGAAGCGAGCCTTCCACGACGGCCACCGTTACATCACCGACCCGGAGTACGAGGAGATCCCCCCGCTCGCGTCGGCCGACTGGGCCGCCGAGCGCGCCGCCCGCGTCGGCGAGACCGCCTCGCACGACGTCTCCTTCGGGGTGCCGAACGCGAACGCGGAGGACGCCGACACCGTGCTGCTCACGGTCGCCGACGACGCCGGGAACGTCGTCTCCTACATCAACTCGCGGTTCGCCGGCTTCGGCTCCGGGCTCGTCGCGGGCGACACCGGCATCGCGCTCCAGAACCGCGGGGCCTCGTTCTCGCTCGACCCGGACCACCCGAACAGCCTCGAACCAGGCAAGCGCCCCTTCCACACCCTCATCCCTGGCGTGGTCCGGTTCGACGAGGACGACTGGGCGGCGTTCGGCGTGATGGGCGGGTACATGCAGCCGCAGGGCCACGTCCAGGTGATCTCGAATCTGGTCGACTACGATATGCCCCTCCAGCGCGCGCTCGACGAGCCGCGGTGGCGCTACCGCGAGGGCGGCGAACTCGCGCTCGAACCTCACTTCGACGACGACGCCGCAGCCAAACTGGTCCGGAAGGATCACGACGTGCGGACGCTCTCGCCGGTCATGTTCGGCGGCGCGCAGATCGCTCGCAACCGCGACGGGGTCCTCTCGGCCGCCACCGAACCCCGGAAGGACGGGAACGCGCAGGGGTACTGAGCCGACGGGTGGCGGCGAGGTGCGGTCGAGTCCCCGTCGCCACGGCGGCCGATCCCGGTTCGACGGGGCGTCCCGTTCGCGTTCCGTCACGCGCCCCCGACCACCTATCAGCGAGCGGGAACGACCCGCGTTTCCGGTCGCCGCCGGTCCGGCCCGAGACGCACCGTAAGCCTCCCAGACCGCGAGAGGAGCCGTCTGAATCCGGGGAGTTCGCGGGTGTGGTATTTGTGGTCGTGGATACACTTATAATGGCTCGCATGGTATTCGCTCACAGGATGAAGCGAAGAATCCAGCGACGCGACGTACTCAAGGGCGCCGGCGCGGTCGGCATCGCGGGGCTCGCCGGTTGCTCGACGGAGAGCGGCGACGGGTCCGACGGCGGCGACGGGTCTGACGGAGACGACGGCGGCGACGGGATGGACGGGGACGACGGCTCCGACGGGTCCGACGGCGGCGACCAGAGCAGCGTCCCGGACGCCGTGATGGTCGTCGGGTTCCCGCAGTCCGGTATCCAGCTGTTCCGCGACTTCTACTCGGACTTCGCCGACAGCGCGCCCGACCTCGACATCATCGTCCCCGACGGGCTGATCGACAGCGACCTGCCCGGCGAGGTCGACAACGACATGAACAACGTCATCGGCACCGCGCCCTCGGCCGGCGGTCCCGGCGCGGAGTTCTTCACCGAGTCGTATCAGGAGGAGTACGGCGAGGAGCCGGGCGTGTTCACGGCGCAGGCGTACGACGCGATGGCGGTCGAGATCCTCGCGGCGACCGCCGCGGGCGAGAACAGCGGCGAGGCGATCCGCGACCGCGTCCGGACCGTCGCTAATCCCGGCGGCGACGAGTTCGGCCCCGCGGACCTCCCCGAGGCCGTCGAGACGGTCGCCGCCGGCGATCCGGTCCACTACGTGGGCGCGTCCTCGGGCGTCAACTTCGACGTCAACGGCGACATCGCCACCGCCGCGTACGACATCGTCGACTTCCAAGACGGCGAACTCGTCACCCTCGACACCGTCGAGTTCGGCAACGAACTCTCCGAGGAGGACCGGAACGCGACCGCCGCGGACCCGGTCGGCGTCGACTCGTTCACCGCGCGAATCGGCGTGTTGATGCCGGAGACGGGTGACCTCGGTCCGCTCGGCGTCCCGATCCGCGACGGCGCCCTGCTCGCGGCGACGCAGGTCAACGACGCGGGGATCAACGTCGACGTCGAGACCCGAGTTGAGGACACGCAGACGGACCCGCAGGCCGGTATCTCGGGCGCGAACGCCATCGTCAACGCGGGCTACGGCGCCGTCGTGGGCCCGGCGTCGTCGAACGTTAACCTCCAGGTCTCGGACCAGGTGTTCATCCCGAACGGCGTCGTCGGCATCTCGCCGTCCTCGACCGACCCGAACGTGACCGATCTGGAGGACAACGACTACATCTTCCGGACCGCGCCCTCCGACCTGCTTCAGGGGCCCGCGATGGCCGACCTCGCCGTCAGCGACACGGTCGGCGCGGCGAGTTCAGGGACGCTGTACCTCAACGACGCCTACGGCCAGTCGCTGGAGGAGTCGTACGTGAACGCCTTCGAGGAGCGCGACGGGACGATTACCGAGCGCGTCTCGTTCGAGCCGAACCAGGCGACGTACACCAGCCAGTGGTCGAGCGTGCTGAACCAGTAGGAACCTCGACGGAGACCCGTTCCGGTTTTTCGCACGTGAACCGCGCCGGCCGGTTCTGAGAGAGTTGAACCGCAACTGATAGCGTTCAAATCACTCTCGGTAATTTCCTCGCTTCGCTCAGAAAATACACCGGCCGGGACTCCCGCAAATGAAGCGAGCGGGAGTCAGGCCGGGGCACGATCGCAGGAAGTGCACCGGCCGAGATTTGAACTCGGGTTGCAACCATGGCAAGGTTGCGTGATACCACTACACTACCGGTGCGTGCTTCGCACTCGTCTCTTGTTTAGAGACTCACTTAAGTCTTTGAGATCGAGACTGCCGGGCGACGTGGACGGTGCGGTGACGCCGCGGCGGCCACCTCACCGCTCGCGCTGTCGCGCGATCTCGTCGGCGTGGGCGTCATGAAGGTCGGCGAACGCCGCGGCCTCCGCGCGCTCCTGTGCCCCGTCGTCCCGACGGTCGCGGAGCCGGCGCTTGATCGCCGCCAGCGCGTCGGCCTCGCCCGCCGCTATCTCGTCGGCCACCGATCTGGGGTCGTCGACGACGCGCGAGACAAGCCCGGTCCGGAGGGCGGCCTCTGCGTCGAGTACCCGTCCCGAGAGCGCGACGTCGAGCGCCTCCCCCTCGCCCATCACCCGCGGTAGTCGCACCGTTCCGCCCCACGCGCCGAACAGACCGAGGGAGACCCCCGGCTCGGCGAACGTCGCCCGCGGCGTCGCGACGCGCACGTCCGCCGCCAGCGCCAGTTCGACGCCGCCGCCGCGGGCGGGACCGTCGACCCCGCAGACGACGGCCGACGGCGAGTCCTCGATCGCGGCGGCCACGCGCTGGCCCCGCCGCGCGAACGTCTCCGGGTCGTCGAGCGCCGCGACCGCGTCGAGGTCGGCGCCGGCGCAGAAGGCGTCGCCCGCGCCGCGGAGGTACGTCACCGGCGCCCGGGGGCCGGCCGCGGGCGGTTCGAAGGCCTCGCGCAAGGCGGTCAGGTCGGCGGGGCGCAGCGCGTTGCGCGCTTCGGGGCGGTCGAGCGTGACGACGCGCACGTCGCCGTCGGTTCGGGTTCGGATCACGGGACGGAATCCCGTTCGTTTCCAAAGGTCTTTGCCCTTCGCTCGTCTACCGGTTACCAATGGACGATGCCGCGCGAGCGCGTGACGCCGCGCGCGAGGCGCTCGCGGACGTCGAGCCCGAACAGCTCCGCGAGGCCCTCGACGCGCGAATCGGCGAGGCGGCGGTGACCCCCGGCGTGCTGGCGCTGGTCACCGCTCGCGCGCTCGACCCCGACGTCGAGCTCGGCGACGTGACCGATCGCGCCGCCGGCGTACAGCTCATCTACGAGGGGTTGCGGCTCACCCGTACGGTGGCCCGCGAGGAGCCGTGGGTGACCGCGCCGACCGCCGCCGACATCGACGCGGACATGGACATCCTCGCTGCCGACGTGCTCGTCTCCCGCGGCTTCTCGCTCCTGGCGTGTACCGACGCCGCCCGCCCCGCGGTCGACGTGGTGCGCGCGTTCGGCCGCGACCAGACGCTCCGCGACCGCGAGGGGACGGACGCCGAGACGGCGGTCGGGCTCGACCGCAACCTGGAGGTCGACGCGCTGGAACTCGCCGTCGTCGCCGGGACCACGGCGGTCGGCGGCGACCCGCCCGAGGAACTCCTCGCGTACGCCCGCGACCTCGCGGCCGACTGCGACGGCGAGTTCCCGCCCGCGGGCCGGGCGCTACCTGAGACGACCGCCGACCGTATCGCCGATATCTCGGATCGCGCCGTCAGCGCGACCGATCGGTGACCGGATCGGGGACGACGCCGGAACCGGTCCCGATTCCCGGACGTCGCGCCCGCGGATCGAAACCCATAAAGTCGAATCCGGTCAACGACTGAGTGCGTGCCTGGGTAGCTTAGCGGTAAAGCGCGTCCTTGGTAAGGACGAGACCCCGAGTTCAAATCTCGGCCTAGGCTCTTCCTGCGACCTCGCCGCTCATTCGCTACCTTCGGTTACGAACGTCGCCGCCCGCCGGACCAGCGCGTCGTGCGGGTCGACTTCGGATCGCCGCGCGAGCACCTGCTCGAACGCCTCGTCGAGGCCCCGGTCCGTCAGTCGCGCCATCGCCGCCGCGGCGACCGCCGGGCTGCGGGAGGCGCCGGCCGAGCAGTGAACCAGGACGCGCTGTCCGGCCTCGCGCCGCTCCACGACCGTCTCCGCGGCGGCGGCGAACGCCTCGTACTCGTTTCGCGGCCCGTCCGTCATCGGCGTGTCGACGCGAGCGACGGCGCCGGTGTCCGGGTCGTCGTACGTCAGCGTCACGACGGCGTCGACGCCGCGGCGCCGGAGCAGCGACTCGTCTTCGGCGTCCGACATCGTCCCCACGAGGAGCCCGGGGGCGACCTCATCCATTTTTACACACGCCGTTGGCCGGCCGTTCGGACGCGACCGAATTAAACGCACCTCGTTCGCGGCGCGGTTTATCCGACGACCGACGGCGGTCGGGAGCTCGCCGCCCGTACGCGGTTCCTTTATCTCCCGTCGCCGACCGACACGCCACATGGGCAAACACGAGCGCGGCTGGGTCGAGGCCACGGAGAAGCTGACGGCGCAGCTCGCGAACGGCGCGGAGCCGGACGCCGACCTCGAAGAGCGGGGGCGACCCGATCTCGGCGAGGCGCTCGCCGACCGGCTCCGGAGCGACTTCCCCGACCTGACCGCGGTTCGCCACGCCGGCAACTCCTACGACTCGCTGGGCGATCTGATCGTCGAGTCGCCCGACGGGGAGACGTTCGTCGAGGCCAAGTTCGTCGCGAGCGGCGGCACGCGGGCGAACCTCGGGCAGGACACGCTGACGCAGTTCGGGCTCTTCGAGGACGCGACGGCGTGGAGCGACTTCCGCGAGGAGATCGGGTTCCCCGAGGACCGCGAGGCGCTCCTTCGCGAGTTCGACGGCTACCCGGACGACGTCCGCGACTGGTCGTACAAGTCGGCGGTGTACGACCGCGCGAAACACCTCAAGAACGTCCTCGACGTCTCGCGGGGGCAGAACACGGGGTCGCGGGCGGACGAGGTCCTCGCGGACTCGGACGCGACGGAGGGAGAGCGCGAGGCGGCCCGGATCGTCAACGCGATCCTCGACCTCGACCGCGAGGAGAAACTCGCGTACTTCGACCACCTCCGCGAGGCCGAGCAGAACCCGCGCAACGTCGAGACGTTCGCGCACCTGATCGTCTGCGGCTACCACACCGCCGACGCGCTCGAAGCACACTTCGACGACGATCTTGAAGAGATCAAGCGGCTGCTCGAAGCCGACGCCTACCGCCTCTACGAGGTGAACAGGAACAGCGGGACGGTGTCGGTCGAGAACCCCTCGGAACTGCTCGCCGGGTTCGACTGGCGGGACACCCGCGTCGAGATCCCGGAAGACGGGACCTCCGTGAGCGTGGTGACGGGACCGCCGGGCGACCGGCGGCGCGTGCTGAACATCGCGTACAACTGGAAAAACAAGTTCCAAGGGATCCAGACGCCGTCGATGAACGTGTTTGTCCCGGAGGCATGAGCCGGGGCGGTCCCGAGGCGTGAACCCGCGGTCGGCGAGACCCCGGGCCGCCTCGGCGACCCGCATCCTTTTGCGCTCGGACGCTAAGGATCATCCATGTCACGCGGCCGCCGGAAGCCGGACTGGCTGAAGTCGCGCCCGCCGTCCGGGAGTCGGTTCACGGAGATCAAGTCCACCCTCCGCGAGCACGACCTCCACACGGTCTGCGAGGAGGCGAACTGCCCGAACATGGGCGAGTGCTGGTCGGGGAACGACGGCCCGGGCACGGCGACGTTCATGCTGATGGGCGACCGCTGCTCGCGCGGCTGTAACTTCTGCGACGTCGAGACGGGCGGGATGGAGCCGCTCGACCCGGACGAGCCCGCCAACGTCGCGGACGCGGTCGCGGAGATCGGGTTAGACTACGTCGTCCTCACGTCCGTCGACCGCGACGACCTCGCCGACGGCGGGTCGGCGCACTTCGCCGAGACGATCCGGGCGATCAAGCGCCGCGACCCCGAGATCCTCGTCGAGACGCTCATCCCGGACTTCCAGGGCGACCCGGAAGCGATCGATCGCATCATCGACGCCGGGCCGGACGTGATCGCCCACAACGTCGAGACGGTCGAGCGCCTCCAGTGGCCGGTCCGGGACCGCCGCGCGAACTACGAGCAGTCGCTCGCCGTCCTCGATCGGGTCGACAAGAGGTCCGACATCCACACCAAGACGAGCCTCATGCTCGGCGTCGGCGAGTACGACCACGAGGTGTACCGGACGCTCGGCGACCTCCGCGAGGTCGGCGTCGACGTGGTCACCTTCGGCCAGTACCTCCAGCCCTCGCGCTCGCACCTCGACGTGTTCGAGTACGTCCACCCCGACGTCTTCGAGACGTGGCGGCGGGTCGCCGAGGAGGAGTTCGACTTCCTCTACTGCGCGTCGGGCGCGATGGTCCGGTCGTCGTACAAGGCCGGCGAGCTGTTCGTCGAGGCGCTGTTGCGCGAGGGCCGCTCGCCGGAGGCGGCGCGGCGTCGGGCGCGGGCCGCGGGCGGCGACTGAGGCCGCGTTCGGGACGCGGTGGGGGGTGACAGCTGTCAGGCGCTTTCGAGGTATCGATGTTTGTCCGAACAGCGAGTTATTTACCGCTCGGTGACCCACCCTGTGTCAGTGAGACGTACACATGGGAACAACTGACTCGTCGATCGTCGACGCGGCGCGGGCTCGGCCGGGGCTTCTCTTCGTCGTCCTCCTTGCGGGCCTGCTCCTCGTCGACCTCGCAGCGAAGCTCGCGGGTGTCGGCCTCGGCCCGATAGGAGGGTCGCTCTCCGTCGACCGGCTCGGCTCGAACCTCTGGAACGGGGTCGTGATCGGCCTCGTGATCGGGCTCGCGGGGATCGGCCTCTCGATGACGTACAGCATCCTCTCGTTCGCGAACTTCTCGCACGGTGACCTCGTCAGCGTCGGCGCGTTCTCCGGGTGGGGCGTCGCGTTCCTGATCGCCGGCCTCGGCGACATCCCGGTCCGCGCGCTCCTGACGGTCCGCGACGCCGGGAACGCCTCGCCGGGCGACATCGGCGCGCACATCCTCACGACGCCGGGCGCGATCCTCGTCGGACTGGTCGCGGCGTTCGTCGTCACGGCGCTGCTCGCGGTGGCGCTCGACCGCGCGTTCTACAAGCCGATGCGGGATCGCGACGGGATCTCCCTGCTCATCGCCTCTATCGGCGCAGCGCTCATCGTCCGTTACCTGCTCCAGTTCGGGTACGGCTCCGACCGGCGCGGCGTGACCGCCAGCGTCGACGCGTCGAACCTCGCGTTCGACCCGCTCGGGCTCTCGGTGAACGCGCACGAGCTCACCATCCTCGTGGCCGCGGTCGGACTGATGCTCGCGATGCACGGCATGCTCCAGCACACGAAGCTCGGCACCGCGATGCGGGCGATGGCCGACAACAAGGACCTCGCGCTCATCACCGGCATCCCGGCCGAGCGCGTCGTCACCGCCACGTGGATCATCGGCGGCGGGCTCGCGGGGGCGTCCGGCTACCTCTACGTGCTGCTCCGCGGGACGATCCAGTTCGACTTCGGCTGGCTCCTCCTGCTCCTCATCTTCGCGGCCGTGATCCTCGGGGGGATCGGCTCGGTGTACGGCGCCATCGTCGGCGGCCTCGTCATCGGCGTCGTGTTCACCACCTCGACGATCTGGATCCCCTCCGACTTCAACCAGGCCGCCGCGTTCGCCGTGATGATCCTGATGCTGTTGTTGCGCCCAGAGGGACTGTTCGGCGGGGTGACGACCGCATGAGCGACGCCGACGCACCCGGCGGCTCCGCCTCCGGGCCGTCCGCGGGCGGGTCGGAGGCGCCCGAGAGCGCGACGGCGGCGCTGGTCGAGGCCGCCCGCGAGAGCGACCTCGGGCTCGTGGTCGGGACGCTGCTCGCGATCTACGCCGCGGCGACGCTGCTGACGTTCACCGACGGGCTCAACAGCGTCGTCGGACTCCTAGAGACGCTGACGTTCCTCGGGCTCGTCTACGCGCTCACCGCGCTCGCGTTGAACCTCCAGTGGGGGTACACCGGCCTCTTCAACATCGGCGTCGCCGGGTTCATGGCCGTCGGCGTGTACACGATGGGAATGGTCGTCCGTTCGCCGGACCCCGCCTTCGGGCCGCCCGGGCTCGGACTGCCGCTCCCGGTCGGCATCGTCGCCGGAATGGGCATGGCGGCGCTGCTCGGCGGGGTCGCCGCCCTGCCGGCGCTGCGACTCAAGGCCGACTACCTCGCCATCGTGACGCTCGGCCTCTCGGAAATCGTCCGCCTGTCGCTCCAGTCGAGCGCCTTCGACAACTTCCTGCGCGACACGATCGGCGCCGGAACGGGCGGGGGTCGCGGGATGGGGATGCCGGACAACCCGGTCCGCGACCTGTTCCTCGTCGACGGGCAGGCGGGGACGCCGACCGCGTTCGGCGACCTCGTCTTCGGCGTCTTCGGGAGCGATGGCCTCGGCATCTCGCAGCCGATCCTCATCGGGTGGGGGTACATCGCCGTCCTCGCTGCCTTCCTCGTCGGCTTCTACCTCCTGCTCGAACGCCTCGGCCGCTCGCCGTTCGGCCGGACGATGAAGGCGATCCGGGAGGACGAGCTCGTCGCCGACTCGCTCGGCAAGGACGTGAACCTCGTGAAGATCAAGGTGTTCGTCATCGGCTGCGCGCTGATGGGGCTCGCTGGCATCCTCTGGTTCGGCAGCCAGGGCAACGTCTCGCCGACGCCGCAGTTCCGGCCGCTCCTCACCTTCTACGTGTTCATCGCGGTGATAATCGGCGGGTCGGGGTCGAACACCGGCTCCGTCCTCGGCGGGATCGTCTTCGCGGCGGTACTGTTCGAGGGGCCCCGCCGCGTCGGCGGGACGGTCCGGGGACTCATCGACGCGCAGACGCCGCCGTCGTTCGCCGACGCGGTCGCCTCGCTGGACCCGGTGACGTTCCTCGCGTACGCGACCGAGAACGTCGCGCCGCTCCAGTTCGTCTTCCTCGGGCTCGTGCTGGTGTTCATCATCCACCGACGGCCCGAGGGGATCCTCGGCGACCGGATCGAGACGGCCGCGGCCGTCGACCTCTCCGAGCGGCCCGCCGGAGGTGAGAGCGATGAGTAGCGACGCCCCCGACCCGAGCGACTCCGCCGAGACCGACGCGGACGCGCCCAACCCGGGAGACGTCGCCGCCACCGACCCCGTCACCGCGACGACGGACGGAACGATCGGCGAGCCCGAGGCGAACGACAGCGAGGTGGAGGAGGCGGCGAAACACGTCCCGTCGGGGTCTCCCTCGGAGGCACCCCCGCTCCGCGTGGAGGGGTTGGTCAAGCGCTTCGGCGGCGTCACCGCCGTCGACGGCGCCTCCTTCGAGGTCGAGTCCGGCTCGCTGACCGGGCTCATCGGGCCGAACGGCGCAGGCAAGTCAACGACATTCAACTGTATCACCGGCGTCCACGAGCCGACCGGCGGGTCGGTGTACTTCGAGGGCGAGGAGATCACCGGCCTCAAACCGCACCAGATCGCGCGGGAGGGGCTGGTCCGGACGTTCCAGATCGCCCGCGAGCTCTCCGAGATGACCGTCTTGGAGAACCTCATGCTCGCGCCGCAGGGGCAGCTCGGCGAGTCCGCGATCCGCGCGGTGACGCCCGGGCTCCGCGGCGCCGTCGTCGAGGAGGAGACCGCGCTCCGCGAGCGGGCGTGGGAGACGCTGGAGTTCTTCGAGATCGATCACCTCGCGCACGAACACGCGGGGAACCTCTCCGGCGGACAGCGGAAGCTGCTGGAGATGGCCCGGGCGCTGATGACCGACCCCGAGATGGTGCTGCTCGACGAGCCGCTCGCCGGGGTCAACCCGACCTTAGAGGAGAAGCTCCTCGACCGGATCCACGACCTGCGCGCGGACGGCTACACCTTCCTACTCGTCGAGCACGACATGGACATCATCATGGAGAACTGCGAACGCGTCATCGTCATGCATCAGGGCAGCGTGCTCGCCGAGGGGACCGGCGACGAGATACGGAACGACGAGCGGGTCATCGAGGCGTACCTGGGTGAGGAGCTATGACGGCCGACGCAGCGGCGGACGACGCGGAGACGACAGCCGCCGAGACGGAAGCGAGCGAAGCCGGTGATTCGGACGCGACTGCCACCGCCGGCACCGACCACGCGATCGACGGCGACGCGATCCTTCGCCTGCGCGACCTCGACGCCGGGTACGGCGACCTCCAGATCCTCTCCGACGTGGTCCTTGACGTGGCCGACGGGGAGTACGTGACCGTCGTCGGGCCGAACGGCGCCGGGAAGTCGACGGTGATGAAGACCGTCTTCGGGCTCACGACCCACATGGGCGGGACCGTCGAGTTCGAGGGGGAGCCGATCCACGGGCTGGCGCCCGAACAGATCATCCGCGAGGGGGTCGGCTTCGTCCCGCAGAACGACAACGTCTTTCCCGGACTCAGCGTCCGCGAGAACCTCGAAATGGGCGCGTACATCCTCGACGAGGTGCCTGAAGACCAGATCGAGACGATCTACGACCGCTTCCCGATCCTCAGGGAGCGCAGCGAGCAGAAGGCCGGAACCCTCTCCGGCGGGCAACGGCAGATGGTCGCGATGGGGCGAGCGCTCATGCTCGACCCCGACCTCCTGCTGCTCGACGAGCCCTCGGCCGGCCTCGCCCCGGACCTCGTCTCCGACATGTTCGACCGGATCGACAGGATCAACGATGGGGGGACGGCGGTGCTGATGGTCGAGCAGAACGCGAAAGAGGCGCTGCGCCGCTGCGACCGCGGGTACGTGCTGGTGAACGGCGAGAACCGCTACACCGACCGCGGCGACGTACTGCTCGCGGACGAGGGCGTGCGACAGGACTTCCTGGGCGGGTAGCCGTCCGCCGCGTCGCACTCGTGTCAGGGGTCGGCGGCGACCCAAGGGCAGGGGGCCGGTGCCGACGCGGACGGACCCCGTCCGTTTAACAGCGCGTGCGTCGTCTGTTCTCGTATATGGTCGAAGCTCTTCTTCTCGTCGGCGTCGCGGTGGCGGCGTTCGTCGGATACAACATCGGCGGGGCGACGACGGGACCGGCGTTCGGGCCGGCGGTCGGCGCGGACGTGCTATCGAAGGCCGGCGCGGCGGGGCTGATGTCGGTGTTCTTCTTCGTCGGGGCGGGGACACTGGGCCAGCGCGTCGTCACGACGCTCGGCGAGGACCTCGTCACCGGGGCGAACGTGTTTACGCTGGAGACGAGTATCATCGTCCTCTTTTTCATCGGCGGCGCGCTGTTCGTCGGCAACTTCGCCGGCGTCCCGGCGTCGACGTCGATGACGGCGGTCGGCTCCATCGCCGGGCTCGGGATCGCGACGAACACCCTCGACTGGGCGGTGATGGGCGAGATCGCGATCTGGTGGCTCGTCGCGCCGATCATCGGGTTCTGGGTCTCGGGCGTCGTCGGCCGCTACTTCTACTCGGCGATCGACCGCTGGGTGGCGATCGAAAGCACGGAGGGTGCGCTGTTCGAGTTCGACCGGTCGGGGCCGATACCGCGCCCGACCCTCGGCCCGAACACGACCCGACGCGAGCTGACGGGAGGAGTCGTCGTCATCGCGATCGGCTGCCTGATGGCGTTCTCCTCGGGCACCTCGAACATCGCGAACGCCATCGCGCCGCTGGTCGCGCTGGACGGCGTGGAGATGACGCCGATGATCCTCCTCGGCAGCGCCGCCGTCGCGGTCGGCGCGTTCACCATCGCCCGACGGACGCTCGACACGCTCGGTAACGACATCACCGACCTCCCGCTGACGGCCGCCATCGTCGTCGCGGTCGTCTCCTCCGGGATCGTGATCAGCCTCTCCGCGGTCGGCATTCCGGCGTCGTTCGTCATCATCGCGACCATGTCGATCGTCGGGCTCGGCTGGGGGCGCGCGACCCGCACGGTGACCGTCCGACAGGGGATCAAAGGCGAGAAGGAACCGACGGTCTCCGTCGGGGCGCTGACGGCCGACGAGATGCCGGCGATCGGGGAGGGCGACGCGAGCGACATCCCCTCGGCGTCGGACCTGTTCAACCCGGGAACGAGCGCGCGCGTCGTGCTGATGCAGAACGTCGTGCCGATCCTCTCGACGGTGGGCGCGCTGGTGACGTTCACCGCGCTCTTCGCGTTCGTCTGGTAGCGGAACTCGACGGCCGCGGTCCGAGCGCGTCAGCGGCCGAACCGGCGCTGTCGGTCCTGGAAGTCCAAGACCGCGCGGAGATACTCCCGCCTGCGGAAGTCGCGCCAGTTCACGTCGGTGAAGTAGAGCTCGGCGTACACGGACTGCCAGATTGCGAAGTCGGAGAGCCGCTCGGCGCCCGTCTTGATGACCAAGTCGGGCTCTTCGGGGAATAGCAGCCGCTCCGAGACGTCGGCCTCGTCGATGGCGTCCGGCGTGATCTCGCCGGCCGCGACGTCGTTCGCCAGTTCGCGGACGGCGCCGGCGAACTCCGCCTTACCGCCGAGGCCAACCAGTATCCGGACCGGCGCGTCGGTGTCGCCCGCGGCGGAGTCGCCGCCGAGGTCGCTTCCCGCTTCCCCCGGCGCGTCGGCGTCTGGGCCGCGGACCACCGTCTCCGCGGGGACATCGAGCCGGCGGAGCTCGCGGACCAGCGTCGGAGCCACGGCCCCGTCGAGGACGGAGACGGAGACAGTGACGCGCTCCGCACCGTACTCGAACGCCCAGCCGATGGCCGACGACAGCGTGTCGAACGCGCCGTCGGCGAGGAGGTCCCGCTCCGTGAGGACGAGGGCGACGTGCGCCGGCGGCTCGGCGTCGTGGAGACGGTGGCGCGTCGCGAGATACGTGTCGTAGAGACCCACGTCAGGGGGATCCGGTCGCGCGTATAAATGGTTTCCCGACGACGAGGGGTTTAATTCGCTGACGCCCCTATCGGAGTCGATGGCAGACGCCTACCGCGGGGTGTTCGGCGCGATCCCGTACGCGTTCCGCGCGACCGAGTCCTGGATGATGCGGGCGTACGCCGCGCTCGGCGCGCTGGCGGCCGGGTTCGTCGCGCTCGTCGTCACTCTCGCCTTGGTCGTCTGGATGGGCGAGACCGTGTCGGCGCAAGGGGGGACGTTCCTGTTCTCGCGGTCGCTGTTCGTGGTCGCCGGGCTCGGCGCCGTCGGCCCGCTGCTCGCGCCGATACTGTTCGTCGCCCGGCGCCACCGCCGCGGCGACCGGGTCGCGGCCACGTACGACCGGTGGATGGGAGTCGCCGGCTTCCTGTTCCTGCTCTCGTTGTACCTCGGAATGGTCATCTCGGCGCCCGAGGGGCTCCGAGACCCGAGCGGCTCCGTCCTCGTCAACGCGCTGTACGCGCTCCCGCAGCTGGCGGGGTTCGTCCCGCCCGTCGCGGCCGCGCTCGCCGTCTTCGCGACGCACTTTCGACTCCGCGGCGGGACTGACGACGGCGCGGCCGTCGACGGCGACGCGTCGGGCGACGCCGGCGGGCCGGCGTGAAACGACGGCCCGCGGCCGCGGCTCGAAAGCCGGAAGTCGTCAGAGCGACTAGCCGAACGCAATGACCGACGAGAAGGAGAGCACGTTCCTCGTCACGCACGTCGAGAGCGACTCGGCGGTGCTGAAAGATGTCCACGACGGACAGGTTCACACGCTGAGCTCGAACCCCGGCCTCGACGTCGACGACGCCGTCGAGGCGACCGTCGCCCCCGACCCGCCGATGGAGGTCACCTATCAGGTGGTCGAGGTCGACGCGCGCCGCGCGCTCTCGATAGAGGAGAGCCCGGAGCCGCCGACCGTTCACGAGCGCGAACTCGCCGCGGAGACCCCGACGGGAGAGCTCGCCCGGCAAGAGCGCGCGGGCGTCGGCGAGGTCCACGTGCTGACCCCGCCGGAGTCGGAGACGGAGGCGGCGGTCACGGACGTGATCGACGACCGGGAGGGGACGCTCTCGCGCGCCGCCCGACTGGGCGTGAACCGCGTCGAGATCCGATCGGAGCCGGGCGTCGTCGCCGTGCGGTACCTCCCGTAACGCGGGGGGTTATAGCCTCGGTCGCCGCCGTCGGCCCACCAGATAAGAAGGCTTATTCGCGCCCGCAGAGGAAGCGGTATTTATGGTAGCGATCGAGGTGCCGGAAGTCAACTACACCGACTACTCGAACCGGCAGCTCGCGGCGGTGCCGCTCGCGTTTCTGGTCCTCGCGCTGGCGATCATCGGCGGCTGGGTCGTCGCCACCGGTGCGCCCGCGAACCTGGGACTGGAGTTCACCGGCGGCGTCGAGCTGCGAGTCGCGGACGACGCGAGCGGCGACGTCGAACAGCAGATCCAAACGGCCTTCGAGCGGGAGCCCGACTCGGTCCGAACGATCCCCGGCGACGACGTCGTCGTCGTCACGTTCCAGGCGTCACAGGACGATCCGGAGGGGCTCGCGAACGACCTCCAAGACCAGGCGGAGGCGGCGGGACTGACCACGACCGCGGTCGATCAGGTGTCGCCGAGCTTCGCGAGCGACACCGCGCGGACCGCCATCATCGGCGTGGCGATCGCGTTCCTCGGGATGAGCGTCCTCGTGTTCGCGCTGTTCCGGACGTTCGTCCCCTCGCTGGCGGTCGTCGCGTCCGCGTTCTCCGACCTCGTCATCCCGATCGCGGCGATGAACCTCCTCGGCATCCAGATGACGCTCGGAACGATCGCGGCGCTGCTGATGATCATCGGGTACAGCGTCGACTCGGACATCCTGTTGAACGACTCCGTGCTGCGACGGACCGGCGAGTTCTACGAGTCCGTGAGCCGCGCGATGCGGACCGGGGTGACGATGACGCTCACTTCCATCGCCGCGATGGTCGTGATGGCGATCGGCGCCTCGGTGTTCGGGGTGGGGCTGCTCCGTGACATCGGGATCATCCTCGCGGTCGGGCTCTGCGCCGACCTGATGAACACGTACCTGATGAACGTCTCGCTGCTTCGCTGGTACAAGTTCGAGGGGGTGGCGCGGTAATGCTCGAACCGATCAAGAAGAACTGGCGAATCCTGCTGCTCGTCGTCGTCGTGATCGGGTCGTCCGTGGCGCTCTTCGCTCCCGGGTTCGGGCCGGAGCCGGCGCCCGGGGAGAACGTCAGCGAGGCCCAGCAGGGGGTCACGAACCTCCAGTACGGCCTCGATCTGGCGGGCGGGACGCGGGTCCGCGCGCCGCTTTCGGGATACACCGCGACGGATGTCGCGTTCGGCGGTGACACGCCCGAGAGCGTCGCGGACGCGGTCGCGGCCGAACTGGACAACGCCTCCGTCCGAAACGTCGGCGTCGTTCCGGAAGAGGGTGCGGTCGAGGTGACGAAGCCGTCCGTGACGGAGTCCCAGTTCCGCGCGGCGATGGACGCCGCGGGCTACGAGTACGCGGAGGTTCGGTCGGGTGTCACGCAGGAGACGCGCGACGAGACGATGAACGTCATCCAGGGGAAGATCAACGAGGCGGGCCTCTCGGGCGGCAGCGTCCAACAGATCCAGTCGATCACCGGGGAGTACTTCATCCTCGTCGAGGTGCCGGGGCAGGGCCGGCAAGAAGTGATCGACCTCCTCGAGGAGCGCGGGACCGTCCGGATCGACATCGCGTACCCGGACGGAAACGGCACCGCGGTTCAGGAGGGAACGCTGACCCAAGGCGACTTCGAGACGATCGGGACCGCGGCCCAGAGCGACCGCGGTACCGGAGCGTACGTCCCGGTCACAGTGCGCAACACCGCCGAGAGCGGCCAGTCGCCGGCGCACTCCTTCCAAGACGCCGTGGCGCAACGCGGCTTCGCCGACGCGTACCAGACGGGGGCGGACCGGTGCGGATACAACGAGGAGACCGGTGAGATAGAGAACTCGAACCCGTGTCTCCTGCTCGTCGTCGACGGCGAGGTCGTCAACTCCTTCGGGATGGACCCGGGCCTCGCGGACAGCATGGCGGCCGGCTCGTGGGCCGACACCGGGAACTTCCGGCTCACGACGGGCGAGTTCGCCGAGGCGCAGACCATTTCGCTGAACCTCCGCGCCGGCGCGCTCCCGGCCGACCTCGACATCAGCGGCGAGGGGACTTCCTCGTCCATCTCGGCCTCGCAGGGTGAGAACTTCCGGACGTACTCGCTGGTCATCGGCGTGCTCTCGGTGTTGGCGGTCGCCGGGATGGTGTTCCTCCGCTACCGCGAACCGCGCGTCGCGCTCCCGATGATCGTCACGGCGCTGACGGAGGTGTACGCCCTGCTCGGGTTCGCGGCGCTGCTCGGCTACCCGCTCGAACTCGCGGTGATCGCCGGCTTCATCGCGGTCGTCGGGACCGGTGTCGACGACCTCGTCATCATCGCCGACGAGGTGATGAGCGAGGGCGACGTGAACTCGAAGAAAGTGTTCGACTCCCGGTTCCGGCGGGCGTTCTGGGTGATCGGCGCGGCCGCGGCCACGACCATCATCGCGATGTCGCCGCTGATGGTGCTGTCGCTCGGCGACCTCTCCGGGTTCGCCATCTTCACCGTCCTCGGCGTGCTGGTCGGTGTGCTGATCACCCGGCCAGCGTACGGCGACATCCTGCGCCGCCTGCTGACGGTCAAATAAGCCGGCCGACCGCGCGTCGGCGACCCCTAATTCTCGACCGGATGTGACGTTCGATCGGTTTCCGATCGCTCACAGCGACGGTTTTCGAGATCACCGTTTCGACTCGCCTCTCGTTATGCCTTTGGCAAGAACAGAAAACGCATCCGACAAACTATTAATTTAGACCGGTCAAAAACGTCTATGCCGACCGACGCCGTCGAAGATTATCTCAAGTCGATCTATCGGATCGAGTCGCGGGTGGGACCGCCCGTCTCGACCTCGCAGATCGCGGACTCGCTCGACAAGACCCCCGCGACGGTGACAAGCATGGTGGAAACGCTCGCCGACCGCGGCCTGCTCTCCCGCGAGAAGTACACGGGCGTCGAGCTCACGCCCGCGGGCGAGGTCGCCGCGCTGGAGGTCGTCCGCCGACACCGCCTCATCGAGGCGTTCCTCGCAGAGCAGCTGGACTACGAGGCGACCGAGGTCCACGACGAGGCCGACGCGCTCGAACACCACGTCAGCGAGGAGTTCACGCGTCGGGTCGAGCGCGTCCTCGACTACCCCGCCGCCGACCCGCACGGTGACCCGATCCCGCCGGCCGACCTCTCGACGCCGGAGGACGCCGGGACGACGCTCGTCGCGGCGCTGGATCCGGGCGAACGGGGAACGGTCGCCCGCGTCAGCGACCGCGACCCCGACGTGCTGGAGTTCCTCGTCGACGCCGAGATAACGCCCGGAACGACCGTCGAGGTCGTCGATATCACCTCTTTCGGGCTGGTCACCGTCCGGACGAGCGACGGGGACGAACACGGGCTGCCGGAGGCGGTCGCGGACCGCGTGTACGTCCGCCGCGCCGCGGAGTCGACCGCCGCGACCGACGGTCAGGAGGCGGGCGACGCATGACCGGCTACGTCGAGATCGTCGCGATCGCGTTCGTGACGCAGCTCGCGGTGCTGCCGGGCGAGAAGGTACAGCTGATGATCGCCGGGCTCTCCACGCGGTACGATCCCAAGGTCGTCGTCGCGGCCGCCGGCTCGGCGTTCGCCGGGTGGACCGCCGTGGAGATCGCGTTCGGGCAGGCACTCCAGTCGGCGCTCCCGCCGGTCGTGTTGGACGCGATCACCGCGGTGTTGTTCTTCGTCTTCGCGGTCCTGCTGTACCGGTCCGCGCCGTCGCGCGGGACGACCCCGGAAGCGGAGCGCACCGACGGCGGCTTGGCCGCGTTCGACGACCTCTCGCTCCCGGGGCGGCTCGACAGGTACTCTGGGTCGCTCGGCGGCTTCTTCCCCATCTTCCTGCTCACCGCGACCGGCGAGTTCGGCGACAAGACGCAGCTCGTCACCATCGGCCTGGCGGTCCAGTACGGCGCGACTTCGGCCATCTGGGCCGGCGAGATGCTCGCGATCATCCCGGTGAGCCTCGCGAACGCCTACTTCTTCCACACGTTCGCCGGCCGGGTCGACATGCGGCTCGCGCACTTCGGCTCCGCGCTGCTGTTCGCCTTCTTCGGCGCGGACACGGTGCTGGCGATCGCGACCGGCTTCTCGGTGTGGGAGACGATCGTCGGGACGCTCGGCGGGGTCATCGCCGGGCTGTTCTGAGGGCTGAGCGCCGAGCGGCTCCGGCCCGCTTTCAGAACTCGTCTAACGCCGACTGCTCGGCGGCCGCCAGCGCGTCCTCACAGGTCGCCCACGACTCGCGCGCACAGTCGGGTAGCGCCTCGTGGTCGCCGACGTACGCGGCGAGGAAGGCTCGCGTGGCCGGGTCGCTCGGGTAGCCGCTCCCGATGTCGTAGTCGGGATACGTGGCGTCGAGGTCGGCCATCGCGGCGTCGCGGACCACCTTGGCGACGACGCTCGCCGCGCCGACGACGGGGTCGTCCTCGTCGGCGCCGTGGGCGGCCGTCACGTCGACCGCGGGGTGGGCCCCATCGTCGCCGCGGGCTCCGTCCGCACCGTCGCCCTCGACGAACTCGCCGAGCCGCCGCGCGAACCGCTCCTCGCTGGTGTCGCCCGCGTCGGCGACGACGCGGACCGGTTCGGCGACGCCAGCGGGGAGGTCGGCGAGGGCGTCCCGGACCGCCAGCGCCTGACCGCGGACGGTGAGGGTGTTCATGTCGGTGTCGGGGCGGTCGATCTCGTCGGGGTCAACGCGGGCGACGCCGACGGCGACGGCCGGGTCGCCCCGGAGGGCCGCCGCTATCTCCTCGCGTCTGGCCGGCGCGACCCGCTTCGAGTCGTCCACGTCGGCGGGGAGGTCCGCCGGGTCGGCGGCGACCGCCGCCGCGACCATCGGTCCGAGCGCGGGTCCCTTGCCGGCTTCGTCGACGCCGAGGTACACGCGTCGCTGGTGGGCGTGCGGGCTGAAATACCTTCAGAAAGGCCGCGTTCAGTCGAGCAGGACCGCGTTGACCTGGCCGGTCTGGCCGGGGCGGGAGGTGACGCGTGCGCGGCCGGCGGATGTCTCGATGACGGCGCCCTTCGTGACGATGTTCCGGCGGGCGTAGTTGACGTTCGCGGGGTTGTCGACGACGTTCTCGATCTCGGCCTCGCTGACCTCGCCGTCGTCGGCGACCTGCGCGACGTTCGTCGAGAGG
The DNA here is from genome assembly GCF_005435095.1 of Halorubrum sp. CGM5_25_10-8B. Classification (NCBI taxonomy): domain Archaea; kingdom Methanobacteriati; phylum Methanobacteriota; class Halobacteria; order Halobacteriales; family Haloferacaceae; genus Halorubrum; species Halorubrum sp. CGM5_25_10-8B. The sequence goes on from NZ_SGTY01000006.1 coordinate 114,928, forward strand.
GCGCGGACCTTCTTCTCCGTGCCGCGGGAGTCGATGTACTGGAGTCGGGTCTCGCCGACGGTCGTCTCGGCGGGCTCGCGGCCGAGCTGGTGGCGCTTCTTGTTCGAGGCGTGCTTGAGTCGGCCGCCGGTCCGCTTGCGCGTGGAGCGTCCCTGGTCTTTCATACGGATACGAACAGCCAGCGAATACTTGAACCGTTCGACTCGTCGCGCCGAGACCGGCGGCGCGAGCGGGAGCAGCGGCGCGAGCCCGCTCGAATCCGCGGCGCGGGCCGAGTCAGCGCCGCGAGCCGAGCGGGCGAACCGACCCGGCTCTACGCGAACGCGCGCTCGAACGCGCGGACTCCCTCGTCGGTGCCGACGACGACGAGCTCGTCGCCCCGCTCGACCCGCGTCTCCGGGCCCACGTCGGTGACGAGCTCGTCGCCCCGTTCAATCGCGATGACGGTACAGCCGGTGGTCTCGCGGACGGCGGCCTGTCCGACCGTCCGGCCGACCAGCGCGGACGCCTCGGTCCTGACGACCTCGACGTGGGTGTCCAGCGAGAGCACGTCCCGGTCCGCGAGCACGGCCGACGCCGACATCCGCCCGGTCACCGTCGAGAGCGAGAGCACGTAGTCGGCCCCGGCGCGGTGCATCTTCGGCACGCTCTCGGCGTCCTCGACCCGCGCGAGCAGCTCCACGTTCGGCGCCAGATCGCGCACCACGAGCGTCGCGAACTCGGCCGTCGTGTCGTCGGGGAGCGCGAGGACGACCGTCCGCGCGTCCGCGACGCCGGCGTCCCGCAGCGTGTCCGGCTCCGTCGCGTCCCCGACCACGTCGATCGCCTCGGCGCCGTCGCGGTCGACGACCGTCACCGGCAGGTCGGCCGATTCGAGCGCGTTCGCGACGGTCTTCCCGACCTGCCCGTGTCCGATGACGACCGTCTCGCCCGCGCCGAACCGGCGGGCTGCCGAGTTCGTCAGGTCCACGAGCCGCTCCACCTGTCCCTCGGTCCCGGAGACGAGCAGAACTGTCCCCGCAGACAGCGTCGCGTCCGGCGGCGGCGCCGCCTCGAACGCACCGTTGAACCACGCACCGATCACGTCGACGCCGGTGCGCTCGCCGATCCGACTCCCGGCGAGCGTCGATCCGGCGAGGCCGCTCCCGTGGTGGATCGACACCTCCGCGATCCGCAGGTCGCCGACCGCGACCGCCTCGTCGAGGTCGGTCCGCACCGCCGTCGTCACCTTCGAGGCGAGGCTCTCGCCGAGCAGCGACCGCGGGGAGAGCACCTCGTCGGCGCCGGCGAGCCGGTGGTACCGCTCTCGGCTCGGGTCCTCGACGACGCTTATCGCGCGGACGTCGGTCGAGAGTTCCTTCGCGGCGAGGACAATGCTCGCGTCGACCCGGTCCGAGAGGTCGGTGACGAGGGCGCGGGCGTCGCCGAGGCGGGCGCTCTCGAGCCCCGCCGTCGTCTCCGGGTCGGCGCGGATCACCATGTGACCCGCCTCGTACAGCGCCAGCGCCCGGTCCGGGTCGGGTTCGACGACGACGTAGGTGACCCCCTCCGAGTCGAACTCGTCCAGGAGCGCGTCGGAGCGCGTGGTGTCGGAGGCGACCACGACGTGGCCGCTCAGGTCCGCGTCCAGCGACCGGGGGACGGTCGTCGAGAACGCGGACTCGAGGAGCGGCGTGGCGACGACCGGCAGCGCCCCGATGAGAAGCACCATGCCGACCAGGTCCATCACGGCGATGAACGCGTGCATCTCCTGGGTCTGCCACGACGAGGCGTCGCCACCGAACCCGGTCGTCGTGAACATCTCGATCGCGAATTGGAACGACTCGATCAGGGTGCGCGGGTCGTTCTCGTACACCCGCATCCCCCACCGGTAGGAAACGGTGGTGGAGACGAGCACGACGGCCACGAACGCGATGTACCCGCCGACTCGACGCTTCCACGTGTCCATGGTATCGCCGTACGGCGGCGCCACACAAAAGAGGGAGGAGTGGCGGCCGCGAGCCCCGCCGCCTCGGCGGAAATTCAATGGTTTAAGTCCCGGGGGCCGAACCGTCACGCATGGTGCGGGACCCGTCGCGAGAGCCGGAGCCGCCGTCGGTCGACGAGGTGCTCGACGCGCTGGCCGACGACGCGGCCCGTCGGATCGTCGCGGCGCTCACCGAGCCGAAGACCGCGAGCGAACTCTCCGAGGAGTGCGACATCCCCCTGTCGACGACCTACCGGAAACTGGAGATGCTCACCGACGCCTCCCTGCTGTCGGAGTCGACCGACATCCGGCGGGACGGACAGCACACGACGCGGTACTCGGTGTCGTTCGACGCCGTCACCGTCTCGGTCGGCGACGGCGACGAGGGCGACGCGGGCAGCCGCGAGTTCGACGTGGAGTTCTCTCGGCCGGAGCGGACCCGAGACGAGCGACTGGCCGACCTGTGGTCGGAGCTACGAGAGGAAACATGACTCCCTACATCGACCTGACGATCATCGTCGCAAAGACCGCCATCCTAGTGCTCGGTGGCAGTATCACCTACTACGCGCTCCGCGCGTACGACCGGACCGGCGACCGGTCGCTGCGCGAACTCGGCGTCGGCTTCGGCATCGTCACCGTCGGGGCGCTGTTGGGCGGCGTCTCGCACCAGATTATCGGCGCCGACCTCGCGGTCGGCATCGCCGTCGACGGCCTCCTCACGGCGATCGGGTTCGCGGTCATCGTCTACTCGCTGTACTTAGAGTGAGCCGCGGCCGCGTCCTCGACCAGGCCGGGCTCCGGTCGGTTTCGACGCGCGACGAACGGTACCCTTTTGCGGCGTTCGGTCGTCCGTTCAGGCCATGAGCGACGCACGCGAGGAGCTCTCCCGCCGGATCGCCGGCGAGATAACGCTGAGCGACGACCCGGGCGCGACGCTCCGGAAGTGGCGGACCGACTTCGACGTCTCGCAGACGGAGCTGGCCGACCAGCTCGGCGTCTCCTCGTCGGTCGTCTCCGACTACGAGAGCGGCCGGCGCGAGAGCCCCGGGATCGGCGTCGTCCGGCGGACCGTCGAAGGACTCCTCGACATCGACGAGCGCCGCGGCGGCGGCCGCCTCCGACAGCACGCTCGGGTGCTCTCGGCCGGGTTCGAGAGCGACATCGTCCACGACCTCCGCGAGTACTCGACGGCGGTCCCCCTGGCGGACTTCTACGACGCGATGGGCGCGACGGAGGTCGTCCGCGGCGACCACGACCACGTGAACGGCCACACCGTCATCGACTCGATCCAGGCGATCACGCGGCTCTCCAGCGAGGAGTTCTACCGGCTGTACGGCCAGTCGACGAACCGCGCGCTCGTGTTCACCCGGGTGACGCGCGGCGAGTCGCCGCTCGTCGCGCTGCGGGTCGTGAGCCCGACGCCGAACGCCGTCGTGCTCCACGGGATCGAGGACGGCGACCTCTGGGACCACGCCGCCGACCTCGCCCGGGTCGACGGCGTGTCGTTGGCCACGTCGAACCGCGACCTCGACGACTGTCTGGCCGACCTCCAAGCGCTGTGACGGCGTCGCGACCGCTTCGGCGGTAGAGACACCGGCGCCGGAACCGCGAGCCTGAAACCGCCGGCGCTCGTCGGACCGGGCATGAGCGAGGACTACGCCGAGCGGCTCCGCGCGAACCGCCGGGAGAAGGACGAGTTCTTCGACGACCACCCGCAGTCGCCGATCCCCCCGGAACACCGGGACGAGTTCGACGGGCTCGACTACTTTCCCCCGAATCCGGACTACCGCGTCGAGGCGACCGTCACCGTCCACGACGACCCCGAGCCGGTCGAGATGGAGACGACCGCGAGCAACCCGGTCCGGTACCTCTGGATCGTCACCTTCGCGCTCGAGATTAACGGGACGGAGCACACGCTCGCGGGCTACCGCCAGAAGGGCGACGACGGCGCCGTCTTCGTCCCCTTCCGCGACAAGACGACCGGCCAGCAGACGTACCACCAGGGTCGGTACATGGAGCTGGCACCCGAGCGCGAGCTCGCCGACGGCGACGCGGTCACGATCGATTTTAACCTCGCGTACAACCCCTTCTGCGCGTACAGCGAGACGTTCTCCTGTCCGCTGCCGCCGGAAGAGAACTGGCTGGAGGTCGTCGTCCCCGCGGGCGAGCGGGCCCCGGACCTCGACTGATCGGCGAGGCGATCGGAAGTACAGTCGGTGACGCGGTCGACGGCGCGGCCGCTACGTAGCGCGAAAAAGCGGAAAATCGAACGTCGGGACGTGCCGGAAGCAGTCCGCCGGGGCCGGTCTACTCGAGCGTCTCGCTCGTGACGAGCGTGTCGTCTTCGAGGTAGTGCTCGAGGTGGTGGCCGTGTTCCTCGATGTCTTCGAGGATGTCACGGAGCTGCTCTTCGGTGTTGTAGTCGCCGAGGTTGTTGGCGAGCTGGATGTGCTCGCGGAGCTGCTCGGTGATGTCGCCGAACATCTCGAGGTCGTGCTCCAGCGACGTCCGGATGTCGTAGGCGTCGGCGTCCTCGGGGGTCACCGGTGCGTGCTCCTCGTAGTTCGCGCCGCCCGAGAGCGGCACGCCGCCGAGCGCCTGCGCGCGCTCCGCGAGGACGTCGGCGCCCTCTTCGAGGTCCTCCGCGACCTCGCCGAGGTACTCGTGGATGCCGAGGAACTCGGCGCCCTCGACGAGCCAGTGGTGCTTCTTGACCTGGTGGTAGAGGACGTACGTCGCCGCGAGGTCGCTGTTGAGCGCGTCGACGAGCTGTTCTGCCTTCTCCTCGGGGACGCGGAGCGCTTCGCTCTCGTGAACGTCGCCGTATCGCTGACGTGACTGCTTCTGGGTGCTCATTTCAACTATACATACGCGCGCGACCTACTTAATAGTTCCTACTGAGAAAACTACTTTTTCGAAACTGAAAAGAATAGTTTCAGATGTCGTCGACAGCCCCCACCAGATCGCGCTGCGCGGAGAGCGTGTCTCGGTCGAGGGTCGCGGTCAGCGTCGCCGGTTCCCGGCCGAGCTCGGCGGCGACCGCGCCGTCGGGGCGGACGACGAGGGAGTTGCCCGCGTAGGTCGCCGCCTCCGCCGGACGCGCGCCGCCCGCGGTTCCCGTGCGCCCCGCGCCGACGGTCCACCTGACCCCGTCGAGCGCGCGCGCTCGGACGAGGAGCCGCCAGTTCGCGACGTGGTCGGCGGGCCACGCGCCGACGACGACGAGGGCGTCGACCGCGCGCTCAGCGAACCACGCACTCTCCGCGACGAAGTTGAGGTCGTAGCAGGTCAGCAGTCCGGTCGGTCCGGCGGGCGTCTCGACGATCACGCGGTCGCCGCCGGGCTCGACCCACTCCGCCTCGTCGTCCCACAGGTGTCGCTTGCGGTAGGCGGAGAACTCTCCGCCGCCGTCCTCGGAGGACCCTCCCGGCGGGACGTACGCGGTCGCGTTGTATACGGCGTCGCCGTCCCGTTCGGCGTACCCCGCGACCACGGCCGAGCCGGCGGTCTCGGCGACGGATTCGAGCCGTGCGCGCGCCACGTCCCGGGACAGCGCGGCCTCCCGGAGCCGTTCGTCGGCCACGAACCCCGTGAGCGCGTACTCGGGAAACACGGCGAGGTCGACGCCGCTCGGCAGGTCGGCGGCCCGATCTCGAAGTCGGTCCGCGTTCGCGTCGACAGCGAGGTCCTCGACCGGGACCTGCGGGACGGCAACGGTCGGATCGTCGGAGGAGCGATCGGTCACGCGGCGGACTTCGACGCGGCGGCCAATAACGTTCGGCCTCTCCGTCCGGCCGCAAGGACGATACGCCCGCGGCGACGACCGGCGGGCATGACCTTCGGCGACCTGTTCGAGCGCGCGGCCGCGCTCGGCGGCGACCTCGACGAGGCGGACGTGCGACGAGCGCTCGACGCCGTGCGCTCGACGGCGGACGGGAACGGTGGCGATTCCGGGGGCGACGGCGACTCCGGCGGTGAGGGGAACGAGGTGACCGACCCCCTCGATCCCAGCCCGGCCCGCGTCGTCGCCGGTGCGGACGCGCTCGCGGCTGATCTCCTCCTCGGCGGCGACGCCCGCGAGGCGCTCGACGCGCTCCGGTCGCACGCGTGGACGACGCTCGTCGCCAGCGACCCGCTCCTCGACGACGCCGAGGCGGTGATCGCGTCCCTCGCGGAGCCGGAGCTAGCAGCAGACTGGCGCGACGCGGTCGAGGCGTGGCGCGAACCGGTCGCGCAGCCCTCGGGCGATCATCCCGCGCTGGCGTCCGCCTACCGCGGCGGCGCGATGCAGGTGATAAGCCTCGACCCCTCGCTGACCGGGCCGGGGGCAGCGGCCGGGCTACGCGACAGACTCCCCGTGAGCGTCCGGGAGTCGCGCGCGTTCGCGACGGTGTTCGACCCGGCGAAGCTGTATCCGGACGCGGTCGGCGGGGAGTACCCCGGCCCCGACCGCGACCCGCGGACGATGGCGCCGGCCCGCACCGACGGGGACCAGCACCGATAAACCGCCGCCGCCCGGACCGGGGATATGACCGACTCGGACGGTGCGGGCGACCGCGCCGAGGGCGAGAGCGGCGGCAGCGAGGGCGGAGGCGCTAGCGGCGAGGGTGGTCCCGAGGACGCGCCGGAGCTCCCCGCCGACCGCGACGCGGTCCGCGACGCGCTCGTCGACTGGTACGAGGCCGACCACCGCGCGTTCCCGTGGCGCCGCACAGAGGACCCCTACGAGATCCTCGTCAGCGAGGTGATGAGCCAGCAGACCCAGCTCGACCGGGTCGTCCCCGCGTGGGAGGACTTCCTCGACGAGTGGCCGACGACCGCCGACCTAGCCGCCGCCGATCGAGCCGACGTGGTCACCTTCTGGTCCGACCACTCGCTGGGGTACAACAACCGCGCGAAGTACCTCCACGAGGCGGCCGGACAGGTCGAGGACGACCACGACGGGACGTTTCCCGAGGACCCAGACGGACTGAGCGAGCTGATGGGCGTCGGACCCTACACCGCCAACGCGGTGGCGTCGTTCGCGTTCAACAACGGCGACGCCGTCGTCGATACCAACGTGAAGCGGGTGCTGTATCGGGCATTCGACGTCTCGGACGACGACGACGCGTTCGAGCGGGTCGCGTCCGCGCTCATGCCGGCGGGCGAGTCGCGGGTGTGGAACAACGCGGTCATGGAACTGGGCGGCGTCGCCTGCGGGAAGAGCCCCAGCTGCGACGAGGCGGGGTGCCCGTGGCGCGAGTGGTGCCACGCGTACCAGACTGGCGATTTCACCGCGCCCGACGTGCCCGAACAGCCCAGCTTCGAGGGGAGCCGGCGGCAGTTCCGCGGTCGGATCGTCCGGCTCCTCGGCGAGCGCGATGTAATAAGCCTCGATACCCTCGGACACCGTATTCGCGTCGATTACTCGCCAGATGGCGAACATGGACGCGAGTGGCTTCGAGGGCTCCTTTCGGATTTGGCAGATGATGGATTAGTCGAGGTCGAAGACTCCGGGGATGAGACGAGCGTCCGGCTCCGAGGGTAACACCCGTTCGTACTCTGCTCACAGATTTACCCGGCAGTGATAGTGCTCTTGATACGGAGAATCGAGGAGAAAGCCTCGCGCTTTAGCGCGGGGATGAATCCGACACTACCCGTCACAGTTCACCGGTCGATGGCACGGCTGGATATTCCACGCTGAGCAAATACATAGGTTCAAGCAAGTTGGTCTACATAGGTTACGTATAGCGAAACAGGTCGTTACCCGTACCTATACTGCTTCCATACGGAACCAGTCGCGGGTACGAGACGATCTTGATTCGCTCGGGTTCGCAGCCAGTAAGCTCTGGAACGTCGGACGGTGGACGTGTAACCGGATTTGGGACGAAATCGGTCACATCCCGAACCACACCGAACTCACCGCGTACCTCAAAACCCACGAATGCTATGGTGACCTGCATTCGCAGTCAAGTCAGCGAGTCCTTCAAGAACTCGCTGAAGCGTTCAACGGCTGGTACGGTAAACGACAAAACGGAGATACACGAGCGAACCCGCCCGGCTACCGCAAACACGGCGACGAACACCCGCGTTCCACGGTCACATTCAAGCAGAAAGGCCTCAAACTCGACACTCAGTACGACCGTGTTCGACTCTCAAAAGGATCGAACCTGAAGGAGTACTGGTCGGACTTCGTCCTGTGTACGTACCAGACTCGCCCCGATATTGACCTCTCTGCCGTGGAGAACGTCCAACAAGTCAAGATTGTGTGGACCGGCGACGAGTGGGAACTACACTTCGTCTGTAAGGTTGAAATGGACGTGGCTGAAGCCCCCGGTGAGAAGACGGTCGGTGTTGACCTCGGTATCAACAACTTCGCCGCGCTCGCGTATGAAGACGGTCACAGCGAGTTGTACCCGCTGAACTGCTTGAAACAGGACGACTACTACTTCAGCAAGCGAATCACCCGGTGTGACGATTCGCATTCTGCGCAAGCCACGCGGCTGAACCAGAAGAAGTCGGCCCGTCGGACCCACTACTTCCACACCCTCTCGAAGCATATCGTCCAGCGGTGTGTTGACGAGGAAATTGGAACAATCGTGGTGGGCTATCTCTCCGGCGTCCGTGAGGATGAGGAGAACGGCGAGTCAAAGGACTGGGAGAAACACGGCAATCTTGACCTACACTCATGGGCGTTCGACCGGTTCACCGATCTCCTCGAATACAAAGCCGAGATGGAAGGCATCACGGTTGAGCAAGTGTCTGAGCGGGATACCTCGAAGTCGTGCTCGTGCTGTGGCCGGAAGTATGACGCGAACCGTGTTGAACGCGGACTGTACGTCTGCGATGAGTGCGGTACAGTGGCCAATGCGGATGTGAACGGTGCTGAGAACATTCGGCAGAAAGTATCTCCGAGTTCACCGAATCTCTCGGTGGATAGGAGTAACGGCTGGTTGACACAGCCATCGACGTTCTTGTTTGACAAGGAACCTGGTGCGTTCGCACCTCAAGAACAGGTAACGTCGTAAACCACAATATCCCAACCCAGCGGTGCGGTACCGTGGGAATCCTCGCGCTTCAGCGCGGGGAGGATGTCAAGAAGGGAGAACCCGCGGAGCGTACCCGCGCTCTCAATTGAGGGGCTCTGTTGAAATCCTCTAAATCTGATATAAACGGCGTGCTGAATAGAGGGCGCAAGTCGGTCACGACAGCTTCTCAGTCGATCCTCTCTCCACAGAATGTACGTAGCCAAACGACACGACCAATCAACTGGACTGGCGTGCTGACTTCGAGTTTTAATCGTCGGGATGTGTTGTACCGGTGGATTGTCTTCTGTGTGTCGACTGCCGCACACACTACTGTTGACCGTCTCGGAACCGGTTTCGAAGACGTGGTCCAACAACAAACGCGACGAGCAGTGCGGAGCTGATTCCAATAGCCAATCCGGCCGCGTCACCGAACAACGCACTGCCAGCGATCAGGGTCACGACGAAAACGACCGCCGCAATGAGCACGACCAGCCACCCACTCAGCTCCATAATAGCCCACCCTTTTAGGCCTGCTACGAGTTCTTTGAGGAGACTCATATCTATCACTCAAAAAGTCACTGTAACAAGTTTTTTTGCTCGCGTCGCAAAGCGGTCTAGAGTTTCGAGTGGTGGTTGCGTAGACTACTCGGGCTGCTATCTCTAACGCTCTCAAATCACGTACACTTGGTGCACGCCATTCTAACGCAGTATTTTCAGTTGTACGAAGTGCTGTCGAGACGCTCAGCGGCAAACTCTAGAGGACTTTGCGACGCGACCAATCGATTGCTGAATCTAACCTCTATATTCAGCACGACCGCAAAAACATATCAACCTCTAAGGATTTCAACAGAGCCAACTGAGGGAAATAGATACTAATAATTACAGCTACACACGACGCTGACGGGTGGGAGGAAATGACGGCTGACTGTGTGATTCACGATGCGTTCGTTCTCACGGTGGACGAGCGAAATCGACTCTACGAGCGAGGAACGGTGCTCATCGAGGATGGCCGGATCACCGACGTGCGGTCATCTCGGGACGATGACGCGGAGTTAGCGGCCGACTTGGTCATCGACGGCGAAGGCAAACTCGTGATGCCAGGTCTCGTCAACGCGCACACCCATCTCGAACTGACGCCGCTGCTTGGCGCGTTCAGCGACCTCGACCTCATGGAAATGATGAGTGGGATGACCGCCATATTCGGCCACATCGCCGAGGGCGAGTACGACTACTTCGCCCGGGCGGGGTACGAACTCGCCGCACTGAACTTCCTCAGTGGTGGGGTCACGACCGTCAACTCGATGGACGTCCGTCCCGGCGGGGGCGCAGAAACGTTCGGCGAGGCGGGCCTGCGCGGATTCTTCGGGATGGCGCTCTCCGACCTCTTCTGGGACGTTTCCGTCGAAGAGCAGTTCGACCGCGCCCGCGAGTTCATCGATGAGTACCACGGCGCGTACGACGGCCGCATCCGGGCGACGATCAACCCCCACGACGACTGGTCATGTACCCGCGAACTGTGGGAACACACCGCCGAACTCGCTGACGAGTATCCCGACCTGCTCGTCCACACGCACCTGCTCGAACTGGAGGCGAGCAACACGATGGCGCGGTCGAATGGCGCCGAGGATTCGCTCGCCCTTCTCGATGACGTTGGCCTCTTGGACGACCGACTTGTAGCCGCGCACTTCCGGCTCGCCGACGACGAAGACATCCAACGGACTGCCGAAGCAGACGCGTCGGTCGCACACTGCCCGTCGATTTTCTGTTACTGGAACACGGGCGGCGACGTACAGTGGACGCCGGTGCCGGAACTCCGCGCCGCGGGCGTTGATGTCGGCCTGGGTATCGACGACCACTACTGGCACGACTCCTACAGTCTGTTCGGCGAGGCGAGGCAAGCCCGGCTCGCAGCAAACCTCAAGCGCTCGACCGGCCAGTACGACTCGATGGAGCTCGTACGAATGCTCACCATCGAAGGAGCAGAGGCACTCGGGGTCGGCGACGAGATCGGGAGCCTCGAACCCGGCAAGCGCGCCGACGTCATTCTGCTGGACGTCGAGAAGCCGAAATTCACCCCGCTGACCAACATCCCGGCGCAGGTGACTAACAACGCAGCGCCGGCTGATGTGGAGACGGTTATCGTGGACGGCGACGTACTGATGAAAGCCGGTGACGTGAAGACCATGGAAACTGATGCGGTGCGCGACCGCGTCGAGGCCGCGGTAGACCGTTTCGAGTCGGAGACGGAGTGGGAGCTAGGCATCGGTGAGAGTGAGCCACCGAGTACGATGAACGTCGCCCGCGACCTGCCAAAGCGCGGCCCCAGCCAGTTGCTCGGACGACTCGCGTTCCAGTCGCTCAGAGATAGATTGCCACTCTGATACGGACATTCGGGGAATGTTCGGCAACAGCCACTCTCAGTTGCTACCGATATTTGAGCTATTTTATGTGTAATAAATTGCCGCAATCACCGCGCGTTCGACGTCTCGGACGACGACGACGCGTTCGAGCGGGTCGCCTCCCGGCCCATGCCCGCGGGCGAGTCCCGGGTGCGGAACAACGCGATCATGGAGTTCGGCGGCGTCGCCTAGGGCAAGAAGCCCCGCTGCGACGAGGCCGGCTGCTCGTGTCGCGAGTGCTGTCACGCCTCCCGGACCTGGGACTTCACCGCGCCCGAACAGCCCGGCTTCGAGGGGAACCGCCGGCAGTTCCGCGGTCGGATCGTGCGCCTGCTCGGCGAGCACGACGAGATGGCGCCGGACGCGCTCGGCAACCGGATTCGGGTGGACTACGCGCCGGGCGGCGAACACGGCTGTGAGTGGTTCCGCGGGCTCGTCGACGACCTCGCGGACGACGCGCTGGTCCAAGCCGACGGGGGCGCCGTCGTCGTGTCGCTCCGTCGCTGAGACGCGTCGCGGCCGGCCCCGACCCGCCCCGCGAACCGTCACCCGTTTATTACGGGAGCCGGAAGGGAGAGACATGAGCGAGACCGTCGATTCGGACCTGTACACCCGCGCGAAGGCCCTCTTAGAGCCCGGCGACATCGAGCTGGTGGGCTGTATCGTCCACACGAATCTCGAGGGTGAGGAGGACCTAGAGATGCACGAGCTGACGGTCGCCGCCAACGAGGTCATCGCCGAGCACGCGGGCAAAGGCGAGACGTACATCGAGGCCGGCAACGACGACACGGACTTCTCGTCGAACCAGTTCCAAGGACTGACGCTCGACGACGAGGCGTTCGTCTGGGAGTGCCAGCAGCTCCTCCGCGACGGCACGTTCGACATCGTGTTCTACTACGAGGCGACCGTCGATCAGGAGGCGCTCGCGGGCGACCTCGTCGAGCTCGACGGCGTCGATCGCGTGACGCAGGTGCCCTGACGGGCGTCGACCCGACCGCCCGATCCCGATGAGCGACACCGTCCTGATCCCCGGCGGTCGCGACGTGCGCGCGACTCTTGATACGGCCGCGAGCGACGCCTCGGCCGACGCGCCGTCCGCGGATGCGGTCGTCGTCGCTTGCCCGCCGCATCCCCAGCAGCGCGGCCACCGAGGCGACGAGCGGCTGGTGGCCGTCTCCGACGCCGTGACCGACCGCGGCGTCGACTGCCTCCGCTTCGACTACGGCGACTGGGACGAGGGGTACGGCGAGACCACCGACGCGGACCGGGCGGTCGGCTGGGCGCGCGAGCGCTACGACCGCGTCGGGCTGTTCGGCTTCTCGTTCGGCGGCACGGTCGCGCTCGTCGCGGCCGCGTCGCGGCCCGAGCTGACGGGCGTCTGCGCGCTCGCGCCGACCGCCCGCCTGAACCCCGACACCGACGCGGTCGACGCGCTCGGAGAGATAGTCGACCGGGGCGTCCCGGTTCGCGTCCTGTACGCGACGCGGGACTCGACGGCGGACTGGGAGCCGGTAGTCGAACGTGCGACGGAACTGGGCGTCGAGACGGTCGCGTTCGAGTCCGACCACTTCTTCGTCGGGCGGAGCGGAAAGGTCGGCGAGGCGGTCGCGGCGTTCCTCGGGCCGCGGCTTCGCGACGGGTCGTAGCCGCGCTCGGAGCGGTTACTCGCTGCCGACCTTCGTCGTCACCCGGAACGTCTCCGGCGGGTTGACGATCCCAGCGACCGTCCCCATCGAGTGGACGACGGTGATGAGCGGCGCCAGCGGCACCGCGAGCGCCCAGCGGCGGTGGTCGTCGCCGTAGTACCGGACGCCGAGCAGGAACCAGCCCAGCGTACAGAGCGCCAGCCCCATCGACGCGGCGAAGAACAGCCCGCTGTGCGCGATGGTCACGCCCAGAAGCGACAACGGGACGACGAGCAGGGTGACGATCGGCGAGAGCGCCCACGCGTAGTTGCGGACCCTAGTCAACAGCTCGTAGCGCAGGGGGAGCATCGTCGACGCCCGGACGTTCCCGGCCGCCCAGCGGCGGCGCTGCTGGAGGATCTCGTACAGCGAGGGCGGCGCCTCGTTGCGGCAGACCGCGTCCGAGAGCGCGAACGTCACGTCGAGCTCGCGGAAGGCCGCCCAGACGAACGCGGTGTCCTCGACGAGCGTCTCACGGTCCCACGTGGTTTCGTCCTCCACCTCGCTGCGGACCGCGATGCCGCCGCCCCACGCGAACAGGGGAATCGAGAGGCGCGCGAACGCGCGCTGTTCGATCTGGACGCCCATCCGGTACATGTCCGCCAAGTAGCTGAGGTTCGACCCCGTGAGCCGGGGCTTCTCGCGGAGCTGAACGATGTCAGCGTCCGGGAGCCCGTCGAGCGACTCGACAACGCTGTCCTCGTCGAGGTAGAGGACGAACGCCTTCCCGCAGTCGAGCGACTGCCGTGCCCACTCCTGCGCGCGGCCCTTCCGGACCGCGTCGCACGTGAACGCCTCCGGGACGGCGTGGACCGTCGCGCCGGTCACGTCGACGGGCGACTCCGCGATCACGTGAACGTCGTCGAGCCCCTCCGGCAGGGAGTCGACGGTCTCCTGAACGACCTCGGCGGCGTCGACGGTCATGATGCGGACTTGGATCTCGTCGAGGCCGTACTCGTTCGGCGGCGTCTCGTGGCCCGCACCCACGACCGCCGCGAACACGAACCAGACGAGCGCGGTCGCGCCGAAGAGGAGCGTCACGCCCCAGAGCGCGAGCCCGAACAGCGACCCGAGTCCGCCGTCGGCGACGGCGGTGGTGACCGCCGCCTGCCCGGGAGCGCCGCCCGGGCCGGCGACGACGGTCGGTGCGAACAGCGTCGCGAGGCCGCCGACGACGAGCGCCAGCGTCACCGCGATCAGTGCGATGCGTTCGGTGTTCATCGTGGCCCCACCTCCCGCCCCGTGCCCTATGAACCGTCCAAACGCTACAGCGGGATTCGGCCGCGTTTCGGCCGAATTTACGCGCTCAATTCCGTCCAACTCGAATAAATCGCCAGAACGCAGTGCTATGGTGTGTGTTAGTTGGTGACGCGTTATTGAAACGCACGAACTGCCGGTGCGCGCCGGCTCACGCCGCCCCGTCGTCGCGCGCGCACCGCAGGTCATCGATCAGTTCGGCCGCCATCCGCTGGCCGCGGGCCGGGTCGTACCCCTCCATCCGCAGGTGCGCCAGCGGGGCCACGTACGGGTTCCGCTCCCAGTGCGCCCACACCTCGGTGGCGCCGTCGGGCGCGGGGAACAGCCGGACGTGGACCTGCCAGTCGCCGGTGAGGCCCTCGGGCCGGTGGACGAAGCTACCGACCTCGTGGACGGCCTCCCCGTCGCGGTCGTACGCGTGGAAGTAGGCCCGGATGAGCTCGGAGAAGCCCTGCTCGGGGAGCTGCTCGCGGGTCTCAGCGGGGGTCGTCTGGAGCGTTCCGGCGTACTCGTCGGCCGGCGGCGGCAGCACTCGGACGTGATCGGGGGCGCCGTCGTCGGGCAGCAGCGCGAGCAGCTTCCCGACCGCGAGCCTGACGCGCCAGAAGCCGACGGCGCGGCCGACGAGGAAGACCGCGGGCGCGGCGAGCGAAAGGGCGGCGAGCGCGCGGACGAGCCGAGTCCGTCGACCTCCCGGCGGCATCGCGGTCAGTTGTATCCCCGCCAGCGGCGGCCACACTCCTTACACTTAAAAAAGCGCGTCGGCGGCTCGTCGGCGGCGCCGGTCTGTTTGATCGTGTACCACGCCTCGCCGTGGCCGCACTCGTCACAGACAACGTCGGTCGCGGTGGGCTTCCCCTCGAAGTTCGCGCCCTCCTCCGTCTCGATCACCTCGTCGCCGGTCTGTTCGGTGGTCGACTCGAACTCGGCGGCGAGCGCCTCGTCGCGTTCGGTCGTCGCGCCGCAGCCGTCGTTCTGACACACCATCTCCCCGTCGCGAGAGACCATCATCGAGCCGCAGTCGTCACAGAACTGCATATACGAGTATCGCATGGGGGCGAGCGGTTTAGGTTCGGGGGGTACGGTCGAATACGCCGCGTGGGGTGAGGCACGTGTCCCGGGGTCTCGGTGTCGTCGAGTGATCGACGGCGTATACCCCCAAAACCCCAGCTGCTCGATTATAAATAAACACCGTCGTGTCGTCGGTGAGTACCTCCAAAGCTCCAGCCGCGAGGGCGCCGCACGTTCGCTTCGGTCCTCAGTCGTTCGCTTCGCTCACTCCCTGCGGTCCTTGCGTCACCTGCGGCGCCCTCGCGTGCCCCTTTGAGTCCCACCCCACACAGCACCGCGCCGCACCTCACGCCTCCCCGCCCTCGTCGGTCGCCGTCGCTTCGCTCGGCGAGCGACTCCCTCGCACGCGCTGGCTCGCGGCCGCCGGTGGCGGCCGCTCGCAGGCGCGCGCCGCAGCAGTTTCATATATAACTGGCGCGTCCGCTCAGCGGCCTAGTCGCTCACTCGGACTCGCTCCCAGGCGAGGTGGATCGCGATCCCGACGAGGAAGGCGACGCCGAGGTTCGTCGCCAGCGCGAGGAGGCCGATACCGACGGAGAGCGCACGGTTCCCCGAGTCGGTGACGTTGCGCGCGAGGGAGACGGCGACGACGGCCAGCAGCGCGCCGAGCATCGCCAGCGGGAACGCCGCGATCAGCGCGGGCGTGGCGAAGAGCGCGGCGACGAGGTAGCCACCCCCGAGGACGAGGTTCGCGCCGCCGGTGCGCGCGCCGAACGCGTGCTTGCCGGCGACCCCGTCGCAGCCGTGACACATCGGAACCCCGCCGAGCGGCACCGCGACCAGGTTCGTCACTCCCATGCTCGTCGACAGCTCGTCGGGGGTGATGTCGGCGTCGAGCAGGTCGGAGAAGAGGAGCGCGGTCGCCAGCGCGGCGTTGCCGATCGTCATCGCCAGCTGCGCGACCACGCCGTCAACGGTGGCGCGCGTGAGCGCCGCGCCGAACGCCGGCGTCGGCGGTGCGCCCGGCAGTCGGGGCGTCGGCACGCCGGCGACGACGAGCGCGGCCGCGACGCCGACGAGGGCGACGGCCAGCGCACTCGCTTTCCCGTGCCCCGTGAGCGCGAACACGGCGGCGATCGCGACGCCGACGAGCGCCACGAGCGGGTCGTCGGCCGCGAGTCGGAGCCCCGTCTCCAAGAGGACGAGGCCGACCGCGAACTGGACGCCGCGGATGACCGGCTCGCCGATCCACCGCTCGACGTACCCGAGCGTCCCCGAGAGGCCGATCGCGAGGAGGACGGCGCCGAGGATAACCCCCGCGAGCGCGAGTTCGGCGTAGGTGAGCGCGCCCGCGATCGCGAGCGCGGCCAGCGCCTTCATCGGCTCGACCGAGATCGGTAGCCCGTACCGGACGCCCCAGACGATCTGGAACGCGCCGAACGCGGCGAGCGCGTGCGGCAGCGAGACGTCCGTCAACAGCGCCAGCGCCACGACGAGCGGGATCACCGTAATCGAATCCCCTATCGCGCCGGTGACCTCCCCGGACCCGAAATCGATGGGGCGGTCCGACTTCGAGAGGGATCCTATCACGTGACGCGCCACTTCCGGGCGAACGCGCTTGAACGTGTTCAGAAATCGGTCGGGAGTACGCAGGCGACCCGAAGGAACTGGTTCCGGTTACTCGCCGTCGAAGGCGGGGTCGTCCGCGTCGATCATCGGGCAGTTGCGGACCCGGAACTGAGAGAAGTCGACCGACTCGACTATCTCGGTCCCCTCGTGCGCACACGCCGTCTCGGGCGGCGCCGTGAAGTGCGGGCACCGCTGGCAGTAGCTCCGCTTGTCGACGACGTGCTCGTCGCCGGCCCTCCCGGCGTCCGATGTCGGGCCCGGCGAGCGCGTCGCCGCGCCGCCCACCTCCCCGTCGGCGCCGAGGTCGTCGAACGCCGTCGCGTCGGTCCCGACCGACGCCTCCTCGTCGAGCGCCTCCCAGACGTCCTCCTCGCCGACTTCGCCGGTCCCCATCGACTCGAACGGGTCCTCGTCGGCCGCCGTGCCGTCGGTGTCCAGATCGGCGAACGGGTCGTCCCCCGGCGCGCGCGGCTCCGGGTCCTCGCGTGGCGCGCCGCCGGTCGCGTCGCCGTCCGACCCGGTCACGGGGCCCGCACTTCCCTCGGTCCCGCCGCCGAGCGCCGCGAAGGGATCGTCGGTCTCGTCTCCGTCAGGCGCGCCGAAGGCCTCGTCGGCCTCGTCTCTGTCGGGCGCGTCGAACGCTTCGTCGACCTCGTCGGTCGGCTCGTCGTCGAAGAGTCCGCCGCCGAAGGGGTCGCCTTCCGGTGCGCCGTCGCCGTCCGATCGGTCGTCGGCGCCGTCAGACCGGTCGCCGTCCGATCGGTCGTCGTCGCTCATCGGTACTCTCCGTCGGGTCCGCCGTCGCTCGCGGCGGTTCCCGTTCGGTCCGTCCCGTCGCCGTCCGCGACGTCGCCGTCGATGGCGGGCTTGTCCGTGACGAGGAGCTTCGAGGTCCCGAGGAAGCCGGCGTTCGGCTCCAAGTCCTCGAACCGGCGGCCGCAGTGGGGGCACTCGGGCGCCGACAACAGTCCCAGTTCCACGCCGCCGCCGCAGTGGCCGCAGTCCGCGGTCCGCACGCCGTGGCGGTTCGCCGTCCGCGTCAGGGCGTCCACGCGCTCTCGGTCGGCGCGGTCGCGCTCGGCCGCGTCGAGCCGGCGCTTGAGCTTCACGACCGCGTTCGCGACCCGCGAGAGCTTCTCGTCGATCTCGGTCAGGTCGTCCGCGGAGATCCCCGCGAGGTCCGACTCGACGCCGTCGAGGCGGTCGTCGACGCTGTCGACCCGCTCTTCGACCGCATCGAAGCGGTCTTCCGCCCCACCGAGCCGCTCGTCGAAGGCGTCGAGGCGGTCGCCGACGGCATTCAGGTCATCGAGCCGGGCGTCGACGGCGTCCAGTCGGTCGTCGACGGCGTCCAGCCGGTCGTCGAGGTCGTCGACCCGATCCGAGGACGGCGCGTCGGCGGCGGCCGCGTCGAGGCGGTCGAGCCGGGCGGCGACCTCCTCCAGTTCGTCGGCGAGGTCGTCGACCCGCGATTCGGCCTCGTCCGCGTCGGCGAGCCCGGGGGCCGACGATTGCGCGTCCTCGGCGGCTTCGCCCGAGTCGAGCGCCTCCACCTCGCGGTAGAGGTCGACGAACCGCTCCCGGAGGTCCGCAACCTTCTCGTCGAGCTCCTCGTCGAGGTCGTCGAGGCGCGCTTCGATCGCCGCCACCTCGTCGGAGTCGGGGACGTCGATCCCCTCGGACTCCGCGAGCGCGACGAGCGCGCGCTTGAGGAGCTCCTCGCGGCTCACGCCGGCGTCCTCGGCGGCGGCGGCGAGGGCGGCCGTCGCCGGGTCGAGGTCGCTCATCGCGGGTCCTCCGTCATCTACGTGACATTGAGCGGCGAGGCTTAAGTAACCTGTCGCGGCGTTCTCCAGATCGATACTCGGCGGGCGCCACTCGATCGGGAGACGGGCGGAGGGTCGGGTCGAACTGCGCCCGCTACCGGATCTTGCGAACGTCGCTGATGTCGAACCCGCCCTCGTGGATCTCCGTCTCGAAGCGGACGATGTTCTCGGCCTCCAGCCGCGAGAGGACGCCGCGGAACTCGCGGACGAACATGGTTCGGGCGCGCTGCGAGCCGCCGCTCTCCCACGAGAACTGGAGTGTCCCGCCCGCGGCGTCCATCAGGGTGCCGAACTCGCGGTCGCGGAGCGCGTCGGTGTTCACCAACACGAGGACCAGGGCGTCCCACTCGTAGGCGGCCTTCTTCAGCCCCTTCATCACCATCGCCACGTCGCTCCAGTCGGTGTCGTCGGAGACCATCGAGACGAGGTCGGTGACGGAGTCGATACAGACGAGGCTCCCCCGGCCGTGTTCCGAGAGGTAGTCGCCGAACGCGGTGAGGACGTCCTCGTACTCGCCGCGGTCGCCGAGCTCCGTGATCGACGCCGTCTCCGTCTCGTACCAGTCGCGCGGCACCGGCGACAGCTGGAAGTACTCCGGCGAGAGGTCGCGGAAGGCGATCTCGTCGACGGCCGTGTCGACGATCTCGTCGGCCATCGTGTACGCCATCTCCCGGGTGATCGCGTCGGTGTCGGCGGTGAAGGAGATGTAGTGGACCGAGTCGGGGAGCGCGGCGTCGGCGTCGATGTCGCCGTAGTACAGGTCGAACAGCTCCTCGTCGGTGCGCGCCAAGGCGTTCATCGCGGCGCTCGTGTACGCGAACTCCCGGGCGCCGGCGCCCGCCTCGCCCGCGAGCAGCACGACGCTCCCGGCGGGTGCGCCGCCCCCGAGAATCGAGTCGAGGCGCGCGATCCCGAACGGAACACTGGACATGGCTTACGCCCCGTCGCCGCGGGGCTTAGTGTTACCCCTCCCAGCCCGTCCCACTCACTCGCCCGCGCTCTCGTCGACTCGCGCCCCCTCGTCGGTCGCCCGGACGACCGACACCTCGCCGCCGAC
Source organism: Halorubrum sp. CGM5_25_10-8B (assembly GCF_005435095.1). Taxonomy (NCBI): domain Archaea; kingdom Methanobacteriati; phylum Methanobacteriota; class Halobacteria; order Halobacteriales; family Haloferacaceae; genus Halorubrum; species Halorubrum sp. CGM5_25_10-8B. Next base: position 134,765 of record NZ_SGTY01000006.1, read on the forward strand.
GCCGGCCGCGTCGAGGGCGCGCCGGCCGGCGTCGCGCGCCGCGTCCGCGCGGGCCGCGTCGGTGACGCCGTAGACGGTCGGCCCCCACGAGGACTGTCCGGCGCCGAACACCGACGCGGCCCCCGACAGGGAGTCGACGACCTCCCCCACGGGCGGCCGGTACACCCCGCCCTGCTCGTCGGCGTACCACGCCCCGTTGAGCCGGCCGATCTCGGCGACAGCGGCGCCGAACGCCTCCGCGTTCCCCGACGCGACCGCGGGGAGGGCGCGTCGGGTGACGATGCCGGCGATGCGGTCGGCGAGCCCCGGCTCCGCGCGCTCGACCGCGGTCCGCATCGCGTCGTCCTCCGCCGCGCCGTTCCGACCGGCGGCCGCCTCGGGCGCGACGAGCAGGAAGCGCCAGTCGTCCGGGACGGCGTGGCGCGCCGATACCGGCGGCACGGTCCACTCGCCGTTCGCGGGGCGGTCGGTGGTGAAGCGCGCGGTGGGGTGGCCGGCGTCGAGGACGAACCCCCCGTCCTCGAACGTCGCGACGCCGACGCCGGAGCGCCCGCCGCGGCCGAGCGCCGGGGCGCGCTCGCGCACTCTGGCGGGCAGGTCGTACGCGGCCGCGACCGCCGCGAGCGTCGCCGCCGCCAGTTGCGTCCCGCTGCCGAGTCCGGCGTGGCGGGGGAGCGACTCGCGGACCGTAACGCGGGCGCCGTCGACCCCGAGCAGATCGACCGCCGCGGTCGCGTAGCCGCGGACGTCGTCGCGCACGCTCGGCGACGAATCGCCCGACTCCGACGGCGTCCCCGCCGCTTGCTCGACCGCCACGCGCACCGCCGGGGCCGGTTCCGCGTCGACGACGACGCGGGGGCTGTCGAGCCCGACGCCGAGCGCGCCGTACAGGCGCTCGTGCGAGAGGCTGAGGTTACAGAAGCCGAAGTGGAGCCGCGCCCCGGCGCTCGCGCGTGCCATCTCGCCTCCGACTTGGGGCGCGACAGATAAAGGGCCCGTGACGGTGGCGGGAGTTGCCTCGGTGTCCGCCTGAGCCGCGCCGCGCGAACGGGGACCGAGCCGTCTCGGTCGCCGAGGCGGCCGAACTGGTGCGCTTTTGAACGCGGGGGACCTCGGTCCGGGTATGACCGAAACGCTCAGGCTCGCGACCCGCGGGTCGGACCTGGCCCTCCGGCAGGCCGAGACCGTCCGCGAAGCGCTGTCGAGCCGGCGCCGCGACGTCGAACTCCGGCAGGTGGAGACGCGCGGCGACCAGATCCCCGACGAACTGATCCACCGCCTCGGGAAGACAGGCGCGTTCGTGCGCGCCCTCGACGAGGAGGTGCTCGCCGGCGACGCCGACCTCGCGGTCCACTCGCTGAAAGACCTCCCCACCGAGGAGATGGCGGAGCTCGTCGTCGCCGGCGTCCCCGAGCGGGCGCCCTCCGGCGACGTGGTCGTCCAGCCGGAGGGACTCGGGATCGAGGACCTCCCCGCGGGCGCCGTCGTCGGCACCGGCTCGCTCCGCCGCGGGGCGCAGATCCGGGCGGCCCGCCCCGACCTCACCGTCGAGCCGATCCGGGGCAACGTCGACACGCGGCTGGAGAAGCTGCTCGCGCCCGGCCTCCAGGCCGAACACGAGCGGCGCCTGATCGCGTCGGGCGAGGAGAATGCCCTGACGGCGGAGGCCGACGAGGGCGGCGACGAGAACGCTGACGACACGGACGACGAGGATACCGACGGCGACGAGGTCGACGAGGAGTTCGACGAGACCGTCGAGGAGTGGTTCAACTCGCTGTCCGACCTCGAACGCGACGCGATGGAGCGGAAGGTCGAGACCGAGTACGACGCCGTCGTCCTCGCGGAGGCCGGCCTACGCCGCTCGAACCTCTTCTACGAGGTGGAGACGACACGGCTCCCGCGCGAGGAGTACGTCCCTGCGGCGGGGCAGGGGGCCATCGCCGTCACCGCGAGCGACCCCGACGTGATCGAGGCGGTCCGTAAGGCGGTCGACCACCCGCGGACCCGCGTCGCGGTCACCGTCGAGCGGACGATCCTCGGCGAGCTCAACGGGGGCTGCGTCGCGCCGATCGGCGTCTCCGCGATGGTTCAGGGCGAGCACGTCCACGTCAGAGCGCGGGTGCTGTCGACCGACGGCACCGAGGAGGTGGCCGACACCCGCGACCTCCCGATCCGGTCACACGCGACGGCCGCCGCCGAGTTTGCCGCCGACCTCGCGGACCGCGGGGCGGACGAGCTGATAGCCGAGGCCCGCGAGGAGGCCGACGCCGATGAGTAACGACGGCGCCGGCGCGGGCTCCGGAGCGAACGCGGACGAACCCCCGACGCGTCGGCGCGACGACGGCGTCGGCACCGTCTTCCTCGTCGGGTCCGGCCCGGGCGACCCGGACCTGCTCACGGTGAAAGCGAAGCGACTGATCGAGTCGGCCGACGTGGTCCTTCACGACAAGCTCCCGGGCCCGGAGATCCTCGGCGAGATCCCCGAGGCGAAGCGCGAGGACGTGGGGAAACGCGCCGGCGGCGAGTGGACGCCGCAGGAGTACACCAACCGGCGTATGGTCGAGCTGGCCCGCGAGGGGAACCGCGTCGTCCGGCTGAAGGGCGGCGACCCGTTCGTCTTCGGCCGCGGCGGCGAGGAGGCCGAACACCTCGCCGAGGTCGGGATCCCCTTCGAGGTCGTCCCCGGCGTCACCTCGGCCATCGCGGGGCCCTCCGTGGCCGGGATCCCCGTGACCCACCGCGACCACGCCTCCTCCGTCTCCTTCGTCACGGGCCACGAGGACCCGACGAAAGACGAGTCCGCCGTCGACTGGGAGGCGCTGGCGGCGACCGGCGGCACCATCGTCGTGCTGATGGGCGTCGGGAAGCTGCCGGCGTACACGGCCGAGCTCCGCGACGCCGGCCTCGGCGGCGACACGCCCGTCGCGCTCGTCGAGCGCGCGACGTGGCCCGACATGCGCGTCGCGACCGGCACGCTCGACACGATCGTCGACGCCCGCGACGAGGCGGGGATCGAGCCGCCAGCGATCACCGTGATCGGCGACGTTGCCGCGACCCGCGACCGCGTCGTGACCTTCCTCGAGAACGCCGGCTCCGCACCGGTCCGGTCGGCGACGGAGGGAGACGACGACGGGTCGGTCGGAGGTGACGAGACGTGAGCGAAGACGAGGGTGGCCGCCCGCGCGTGGCCGTCTTCCGGCCGGACGACGAGCGGATCGAGGCGGCCGTCGAGCTGCTCCGGTCGCTCGGCGCGGAGCCGGTCGCCGACCCGATGCTCGAAGTCGAGCCGACGGGCGCCGTCCCCGCCGCCGCGCCGCTCGTCGTGTTCACGAGCAAGACCGGCGTCGAACTGGCCGCCGAGGCGGGCTGGGAGCCGGGGGACGCCGACCTCGCTGCCATCGGCCCGACGACCGCCGCGGCCGCCCGCGACGCGGGGTGGACGGTCGCCGTCGTCCCGGAAGAGTACACCTCCGCGGGCCTCGTCGCGGCGCTCGAACCGCGGGTCGCGGGCGAGCGCGTGACGGTCGCCCGCTCCGATCACGGCAGCGACGTCCTCCTCGACGGGCTCCGCGAGGCCGGCGCCGAGGTGACCGAGACCGTCCTGTATCGGCTCGCGCGGCCGGCCGCCGCGGGGGACTCCGCGGAGCTGGCCGCCGCGGGCGACCTCGACGCGGCGGCGTTCACCTCCTCGCTCACGGTCGACCACTTCCTCGCGGCGGCCGCCGACCGCGGGGTCGAGGAGGCGGCGCGCGCCGGACTGGGGGACGCGGTCGTCGGCGCCATCGGCCCGCCGACGGCCGAGACCGCGGCCGACCGCGGCGTCGACGTCGACGTCGTTCCCGACGCGGCGTCGTTCGAGTCGCTCGCGGCCGCGGTCGTCGACGCGGCCGGCAAAGCGTCGACCGCCGCGTCCGGCGACGGTCCGCGCTGACCCCGCGGTCGCGTGACTGAAGCGGAACGACAGCGGCGCGGCCGCGTCGAGGCGGCCGTCGCGGCCGCCGAATATCCGGAGCGAAAACGCGAGGCGGCGTCGGGGTCTCTCGTCGCTTCGGCTCGCTCGCGGGTAACGACGCGGTCGCGTCCCGATTCGGCCGCGAAAATACCACTCGTGATATTCGGGAGCGCGGATTTATTATCGGGAACGTGATATCAGGTGCCATGGAACCGAGCGAGCGCTGGCTGCTGCGGGTCGAGGAGGATATCCTCGTCGTCGAGTTCCCACACGGGACTGGGCTGAGCCCCGCAGACGGCGAGGCGCTGCTCGACCGCTGGCGGAGCGCGACCGACCCCGACGATGTCGACGCGATCGTGATCGTCGTGCGGACGAGCAGGCCGTGTTCGGACGCCGGCCGGCGCGCGCTCCGCGAGTCGGCGCAGATAGCGGTCGCCCGCGGCGTCGACCGCTTCGCCGTCGTCGGGCAGCGCTCGAAGCGGCGGTACCTCAAGCGGACCATCGACGTCGAGGGCGTCGACACCGAGGCGTTCAACGACGACGACGCCGCGATGCAGTGGGCGAGGAGCCCGTCCGCGACCGCATCGTCGGTCGGGACCTCCTCGTAGTTAGCTTCCGGTCTCGGTCCCGTTCTCCGGGTCGTCCGTCTCGTTACCACCGGTGGCGTCGCCGTCACCGGAGTCGTCGGTCGTCTCCCCGTCGTCGCTCTCCTCGCCGCCGCCCTCCTCACCGTCTTCGTCCGCCTCTGACTCTTCGACGTCGTCGTCGCCGTCCTCGTCTTCGTCGATCTCGTTGACCTCGACGTCGCGGCCCGCGACCCCGCTGCCCGAGATCACGGGTTTGAGGATGTAGCCGTTGTTCTTGCCGCGCTTGACGACGTTGATATCGAAGACGAAGCTGACCGGCTCGTCGGCGGTGACCTCGAACTCGTTCGTGATCTGGAGCTTCTCGCTCGGGAGCTTCACGTCGACCTCGCCACCGTCGACGATCCCCTCGATAGCGGAGACCGCCAGTTCGATCTTCTCGTAGTCCCCGGCCGGGAGCTCGCCGTCGAAGACGGCGATCGCGTCCTCGTCGATCACCTGCGTGAGGTCGACCGTCGCGCCGTCGAGGTCGACGACCCTGAAGCCGCGGTCCTCGCCCTCGTCCGCGTCGTCTTCCTCGTCGTCGTCTCCTTCGGTGTCTTCCTCGTCGTCTCCGCTCTCGTCTCCTGCCACGTCGTCCCCCTCGTCCTCGTCATCCGCCGTTCCGTTGGGGGACCCGTCGTCACCGTCGGTGTCGGTGACGTTCTCGCCGGCGTCGTCCTCGTTTTCATCTCCGGCTTCGTCGTCCTCGTCCTCGCCGTCACCAGCCTCGAACACGCGGGCTCGGTCGAGGGTCACGTCCAGCCGGTCGAAGTCGTCGATGTCGGCCGGGGCGTCGCTGATGAGGAGCCGGAAAGTGCCGGTTAGCGGTTCCGAGCCGTCCGAGCCGTCGGAGCCGTCCGAGCCGCCAGACGACGGGGGCGATTCGCCGCCGGTACAACCGGCGAGGAGCGTCGCGCTCGCGCCGGCGCCGACGGCGACGAACTCGCGTCGGCCGAGGCCGCCGGTGGCCGCGTCGGCCGGTCGGTCGTCGTCTGTCGGCTGCGATCCGTCGTCGTCTGCCGTCCGCGATCGGTCCGTCATGGTGATTCGACGGACGGGCCGCGGACGGGTATAAACGAGAGATACTCCGGTCGGATTTGCGCCGATAAAGCCGATTTTATCGGGTATCGAGGTGGTTTACGGTGAGCGGCCCGCTCTCGCCGGCGGACCTACGGTTTGGCCGTGTCGATGCCGGCCTGCTCGACCACGCGCTCCGCGTGGCGCGTCGCTCGCTCGCGGACCGCCGCCGCGTCGGTCCCGACGTGCTCGCCGTCCGCGTAGCGGACCGCGCCGTCGACCATGGTGAAGGTCACGTCGTCGCCGTGGGCCGCGTACACGAGGTGCGAGAGGGGGTCGTGGAGCGGCGTCGCGCGCGTCAGATCGGTCGTGATCCCGATCACGTCGGCGCGGTGTCCCTCGCGCAGCGCGCCGAGGCGGTCGAAGCCGGCGGCGCGGGCGCCGTGTTCGGTCGCCATCTCCAGCACGGTCGACGCGGGGAGCCTCGTGGGGTCGCGGGCGTTGACCTTGCCGAGGAGGCTCGCCTGTCGCATCTCGGTGAAGGGGTCGAGCGTGTTGTTACACGGCGGGCCGTCGTTGCCGAGCGCGACCGTCATCCCGCGGTCGAGGTAGTCCTGAACCGGGGCGATCCCCGAGGCGAGCTTCATGTTCGAGGAGGGGCAGTGGGTGACGACCGTGTCGGTCTCGGCGAGCACCTCGCGCTCGCGCTCGTCGGTGTGGACGCAGTGGGCGAGCGTCACGTCCGGCCCAGTCAGCCCGACCTCGTCGAGCCAGAGGATGTTCCGCTTTCCGGTGTCGGCCTCGACCGTCTCGATCTCGTCCTCGTTCTCGCTGGCGTGGGTGTGGATCGTCACGCCGTCGTACCGGTCGGCCAACTCGCGGCAGCCGCGCAGGCAGGCCTCCGTACAGGTGACGGCGAACCGCGGGGTGACCGCGTACCGGACGCGCCCGCCTGCGGCCCCGTGGTACTCCCGGATGAGCGCCTCGCTCTCCGCGAGCGCGGCGTCGGTCTCCTCCAAGAGGCCGTCCGGCGAGTCGCGGTCCATCAGGACCTTCCCGAGCCGCGCGCGGATCCCGGTCTCGATCGCGGCCTCGAACGCCTCGTTCGCGTGGTTCACCGAGAGGTGGTCGACGACGGTCGTCGTGCCCGACTCGAGACACTCCAAGTAGCCGAGTTCGGCGGCCGCGCGGGTGGCCTCGGCGTCCATCGCGGCCTCCATCGGCAACACCGCGTCGAACAGCCAGTCGAGGAGGGCGGCGTCGTCCGCGATCCCCCGCCCCAGCGACTGGACGGAGTGGACGTGGCCGCCGACGAGGCCGGGCGCGACGACGTCGAACGCGCGCCGCTCGTGGTCGGGATATCGGTCCCGCAGGATGCTCTCGTCGCCGACCGCGGCGATCGTGTTCCCCTCGACGACGACGGCGCCCTCGGGGATGACGGTCTCGGAGTCGGCCACGACGGTTCCGGCGATCAGCATGTCCGTCCGTTCCTGACGGTCGACCGGGAAGAGGCTGTCCGTTCGCGACCCCCGGCCCGATCAGTTCGAGACCGACGAGCGTGCGATCGCCGGGGCGGCGAGTCCGGCGGCGGGAGCGACGAGACGTTCGGCGCAGTCGAGCGGTCGCCGCGTGTCGCTATCAACGTCGGAACGGTCGCAGGCGGGGTTCGCGGTCTGACGGTCGCTCGTCGCTACGCCCGCCACACGGGCTCAGTTATCACAGATCGTCGCGCGGCCCGAGACCGCGTATTTAAACGCCGCGGCCCTGGAGCTGCTCTTCTTCGGCCATGTCCTCGTTGGACTGACCCTTCATCCCCTTGCCGCTGCCGCTCGCGATCCGGGCGAGCTCCTCGGGGTCGTCCCAGTTGTTGACGGCCTCGACGATGGAGGTGCCCATCGCCTCGGGGTCCTCCGCGCCGAAGACGCCGGAGCCGACGAAGATGCCGTCGCATCCGTGGTACATCATCAGCGCGGCGTCGGCCGGCGTCGCGATGCCGCCGGCGGCGAAGTTGACGACCGGGAGCCGCTCGGCCTCGGCGGTCTCGTGGACCAGATCGCGCGGTGCGCCGTGTTCGCGGGCCCACTTCTCGCGCTCCTCGTGGTTGAGGCCGGTGAGCGTCCGGATCTGGTTTTTGATCGTGCGCTGGTGTTTGACGGCCTGGTTCACGTCGCCCGTGCCGGCCTCGCCCTTCGTCCGGATCATCGCCGCGCCCTCGTTGATGCGGCGGAGCGCCTCCGGCAGGTTCCGGGCCCCGCAGACGAACGGGGACGTGAAGTCGCGCTTGTCGGTGTGGTACTCGTCGTCGGCGGGCGTGAGCACCTCGGACTCGTCGATCATGTCGATCCCGAGCGCCTCCAGGATCTCCGCCTCCTTGCGGTGGCCGATCCGCGATTTCCCCATCACCGGGATCGACACCTCGTCGATGATCTCGGGGACGCGCTCGGGGTCGGGCATCCGGGCGACGCCGCCGCGCTTCCGGATGTCGGCCGGGACGTGTTCGAGGACCATCACGGCGACCGCGCCGGCGTCCTCCGCGATGCGGGCCTGCTCGCGGTTGACGACGTCCATGATCACGCCGCCCTTCTGCATCTGCGCGAAGCCGCGCTTGACCAGCTCGGTCCCCCGCTTCAGCTCCTCCAGATCCGTGGCCTCTGGCATGAATATAGCTTGGGTCGCCGGCCACTTAACGGGTCGCTTTCGGGCGGATGGACGGGCGAGCGCGCCGTTCAGTCGCGATCGGAAGCGCGGTCCGTCGCGGCCGCGCTCCGCGCTCGCGCGTCGCCACCGCAACCGCGAAGTCTCCCCGCCGTCTACGCCGCGAGCGTGACGACCGGAGCCATCCTCGCCGGCGGCCGCTCAACGCGCTTCGGCGACGCGGACAAGGCGGTGGCGCCGATCGCCGGGACCCCCATGATCCGTCGGGTCGCGGACCGGCTCGCGGGGACCGACGACCCGGTCCCGCCCGGCGCCGACCGCGCGAGCGGCGGCGACCCAGTCGTCGACGAACTCGTCGTCAACTGCCGCCCGGGCCAGCGCGAGGCGATCGCCGACGCGCTGGCCGCGGTCCCGCTGTCCGTCCGCTGGGCGCTCGACGAGGCGCCGGACCGCGGCCCGCTGGCGGGGATCCGGGACGCCTGCCGGGCGGCGACCGACCCCTACGCCGTCGTCGTCGCCTGTGACATGCCGTTCGTCGACCCGGGCTTCCTCGCCCACCTCCGCGAGGCGGCCGCGGGCGCGGAGGCCGCGGTCCCACGGCTCGACGGGCGGTGGTACCAGACGACGCAGGCGGTCTACGCGACGGAGCCGGCCGCGGTCGCCTGCGACCGCGCGCTCGGTCGCGGCGACCGGAAGGTGCTGGCGCTGGTGGACCGGCTGGACGAGGTCGTCGTCGACGACGCGGCGATCCGCTCGCTGACGACCGACCGCACGTTCACCAACGTCAACACGCGGTCCGACCGCGACGACGCGGAGCGGGCGGTCGCCGCCGCGCTCGACGCGGCGTGAGGCGCTCGGCCGGCGGTCACTCCTTCAGCACTTCGTATGCCTCGTTGAGCTGCTTGAAGTCCTCCTCGTCGCCGTCCTCGCCGTCCGGGTGGAGCCGCTTCGCGCGCTCTCGGTACCGCCGGCGAACCGTCTCGCCGTCGGCCGTGCGGTCGAGGCCGAGGGTCTCGTACGCCTCCCGTTCGCTCATCCGGTCGGCCGCGGGCGCGCGGTCACTGGGGTCCCCACCCCCGGCTCCGCCGGGACCGCGAGCGCCGGCCCGTCGGCCGCGCGCGCTCCGACCGCCGTCGGTCCCGGCGGCGTGGTACGCTCGCTCTCGGTTGGCCTCGGCGCGGGCGCGCTGTCTCGCGCGCTCGCGCTCAGTCGGTCCCGCCCGCTCGGCGGACCGCCGGGCCTGGTCGTCGAGGCGTCCGCTGGCGTGGTACCAGAGGAAGTACGAGACGGCGCCGAACGGCAGCGCGAGCGCTAACGCGATCGGGTGGAGGACGATCCCCGCGATCACGAGCAGCGCCGTCATGCCGACGAACGCCCCGGCGAGCACCACGACGATCGTTCGGTTCGTCACGGACGTACTGGGGGACGGAGGACCGTAAGAGTCCCGACGGCGGCCGTCCGGCGAGGCGGGGGTCACGTCGGGGGCGGCGTTCGCGTCGCCCGCCGCCTCCGCTCGCTCCCTCGCGGCCCCACTCGCTTGCCGCTCCTCGCCTCCGCACCGTTTATCACCGCGGCCGCCCGGGTACGGCGTATGGAACCGGCGGACAGGGAGACGGTGACGGGGCTACCGCCCGGGATCGCCGCCGCCCGCGAGGATCTCACGCCGATGCTCTCGCAGTACGCCGACCTCTGTGCGGCCCACGGGGACGCCCTCGTCCTGTTTCAGGTCGGCGACTTCTACGAGGCGTTCTGCGAGGCGGCCGAGACCGTGGCCCGCGTCTGCGAGGTGACGCTGACCGAGCGGTCCGACTCGACCGGCGACTACCCGATGGCCGGGATCCCGATCGACAACGCGGCCCCCTACCTCGAGTCGCTACTCGACGCGGGCTACCGCGTCGCGCTCGGCGACCAGGTCGAGGACGCTGCGCAGGCGTCGGGGCTCGTCGACCGCGCCGTCACCGAGGTGATCACGCCCGGGACCGTCGTCGAGGACGACCTCCTCGAGTCGGGGACGACGAACTACGTCGCGGCGGTGGCGGCCGAAGACGACGACTCCGCCGAGACGACCGTCGGGCTCGCCGCGGTCGACGTCTCGACCGGCGAGTGCCTCGTCACGTCCGGCGGTCCGGACGCGGTCGCGGGCGAACTCGACCGGATCGCCCCGGCCGAACTCATCGCGGGGCCGGACGCGCCGGCCTTCGAGCCGAGCGACGCGGAGCGCGGGTGGACGACGCACGACTACGACGCCGGCGCCTTCGACCGCCGGACTGCGACCGAGCGGCTGGAGCCGTACCTCCCCGCGCCCGAGCGGCGCTTCGACGCGGACGCGGAGCTGCGGGCGGCCGGCGCGGTGCTCGCGTACGCCGAGTACACGCAGGGTGACGACGGCCCGCTCTCGTACGTGACTCGGGTCCGGCGGTACGACCCCCGCGACCGGCTCCGGCTCGACGCGGCGGCCCAGCGCAGCCTGGAGCTGTTCGAGAACCGGGGGCTTGGCGCGAGCGACACGCTGTTCGACGCGCTCGACGAGACGAACTGCGCGCTCGGGCGACGGTGTCTGGAGCGCTGGCTCCGGCGCCCGCTCGTCGACGCGGACGCGATCCGGAGCCGCCACGACGCGGTCGGCGAACTCGCCGACCGGAGCCTCGCTCGCGAGGGGGTCGCCGACGCGCTCGCGACCGCCTACGACCTCGAACGGCTGGTGAGCCGCGTCTCGCGGGGGCGGGCCGACGCCCGCGACCTGCGCTCGCTCCACCGGACGCTCGCCGTCGTCCCCGACCTGAAGGCGACGCTGGCGGGCGCGGGGGGAGAGGAACGCCACACCACCGACGACCCCGCCCTCCCCCGAACCGAGCACCTCCGCGACCTCGGTGACCGGCTCGACGAGCTGGCCGGGGTCCGCGGGCTGATCGACGACGCGATCGCGACCGATCCGCCACAGGAGATCACCGAGGGCGGGGTGATCCGCGAGGGGTTCGACGGCGATCTCGACGACCTGCGCGCCACCGAGCGCGAGGGCCGCGAGTGGGTCGCGGATCTGGAGGCGAGCGAGCGCGAACGCACCGGGATCGACTCGCTGTCCGTCGGCCACAACCAGGTCCACGGCTACTACATCGAGGTGACGGACGCGAACCTCGACCGCGTCCCCGACGACTACCGGCGTCGGCAGACGCTGAAGAACAGCGAGCGCTACGTCACGCCGGAGCTGAAGGAGCGCGAAGAGGAGATCGTCGGGGCCGCAGAGCGCGCGGACGCGCTGGAGTACGAGCTGTTCGTCGACGTCCGCGAGCGCGTCGCGGCCGAGACCGAGCGGATCCAGGCCCTCGCCGACGCGCTCGCCGAACTCGACGCGCTGGCGTCGCTCGCCGCGGTCGCGGTCGAACACGACTACGTCCGGCCCGAACTGCGGGAGGGCGTCGACGAGTCCCCCGACGCGGACGGGGCGGCCACCGCGGGCGTCGAGATCGAGGGCGGCAGACACCCGGTCGTCGAGCGGGCCGAGGACGCGTTCGTCCCGAACGACGCGGACCTCCCGCGCGGCTCCGTCGCCGTGATCACCGGGCCGAACATGAGCGGGAAATCGACGTACATGCGGTCGGTCGCGCTCGCCGTCGTGCTCGCGCAGACGGGGTCGTTCGTTCCAGCGCAGGCCGCCACGCTCCCCGTCTTCGACCGGGTGTTCACCCGCGTCGGGGCCTCCGACGACATCGCGGGCGGCCAGTCGACGTTCATGCGAGAGATGAGCGAGCTGACGGAGATCCTCCACGACGCCGGCCCCGACTCGCTCGTCCTCCTCGACGAGGTCGGCCGGGGCACGGCCACGACCGACGGGCGCGCCATCGCCCGCGCGGCCGCCGAGTTCCTCCACGACGAGCTGGGCGCGACCGCGCTCTTCGCGACGCACTACCACGGGCTCACCGACCTCGCCGACGAGCGAGAGCGCGTCTTCAACCTCCACTTCACCGCCACCCGGGAAGACGGCGACGTTACCTTCCTCCACCGGGTCGTGCCGGGCGCCTCGTCGTCGTCGTACGGCGTCGAGGTGGCGGAGCTCGCCGGGATCCCGGGGGCGGTCGTCGACCGCGCCCGCGACCTCGTCGCCGCGGAGGAGGCGGACCGGTGGCGGGCGGCGAGCGGAGCCGGACGCGAGGACGCGGTCGACCCGGCGGACCGGTCGGGCGAGGGCGAGGCAGAGGGCGACCGGGACGGCGACGCGTCGCTGCGCGAGTTCCTCGCGGAGGAGGCGTCGGAGGACGGCAGCCGATCCGGGTCCGAGGCGGACACCCCGCCCGAAAGCGAGCGGGCGGAGCCGACGGGCGGCGACGACGACAGGCCTGCCGCCGGCGCGCCTCCCGGCCTCGCCGCGGAGCTTCGCGACCTCGACCTCGCGCGGATGACGCCGATCGAGGCGCTGAACGCCCTCCACGACCTCCAGTCGCGAGTCGGCGATGACGGGTGAGCGAGACGGCGAGCGCGGCCGGTCGGGTACCGGTGATCGGTCCAAGAGCGAGAGTCGCGTCCGTCGGCTTGACCCGGCGACCGTCGACCGGATCGCGGCCGGCGAGGTCGTCACTCGACCCGCCCGCGTCGTCGGCGAACTCGTCGACAACGCGCTCGACGCGGGCGCCTCGCGGATCGACGTCGCGGTCGACGGCGACGGCACCGACCGGATCCGCGTCGCGGACGACGGTCGGGGCATGGCCCGCGCGGACGCGGCCCGGGCCGTCGAGCGCCACGCGACGAGCAAGCTGGCGCCCGACGGCGACCCGGTGGGCGTCCCGTCGCTGGGGTTCCGCGGCGAGGCGCTCGCGGCGATCGCCGAGGCCGCCCGGCTGGAGGTCGTCACGAGCTCCGGCGACGGGGTCGGCACCCGCGTCGTCGTCGACGGGACCGCCGACCGGGGGAACCGGTCGAGCGCGTCCGACTCGACCAACGGCGTCAGCGTCGAACCCGCGGGCCGCGCCCGCGGGACGACGGTCCTCGTCGGGGACCTGTTCGCGACCCGGCCGGCGCGTCGGGAGTCACTCGCGGGGGCGAACGCGGAGTTCGCGCGGATCTCCTCGCTCGTCGCCGACTACGCGCTGGCGAACCCGTCGGTGGCGTTCACGCTCGACCACGACGGGTCGACGACGCTGTCGACGCCGGGGACCGACCGCACGGACGCGCTGCTCGGCGTGTACGACCGCGACACCGCGAGCCGGTCGACGACGGTGGCCGCGAGCGTCGACGCGCCGCCCGGCAGGGGGGGTGACGCGGACGCCGTCGGCGTCGAGGTCTCGGCCACGCTGGCGTACCCGTCGATCACCCGGTCCTCCCGCGATCACGTCCGCGTCTCGGTGAACGGCCGCCCGGTCCGGAACGACCGGCTCGCGGCCGCGGTCCGCGACGGCTACGGGCGGCTCCTCCCCGACGGCCGCGAGCCGGTGGCCGCGGTCGACGTGTCGCTGCCGCCCGCTCGGGTCGACCCGAACGTCCACCCGGCGAAGCGGGACGTGGGGCTCCGCGACGCCGACGCGGTCGCCGACGCGGTCGCGTCGGTCGTCGAGGACGCGCTCACCGGCGCGGACCTCCGGCGGGCCGCGGACGTCGCCACCGACCTCGACGGCGCCCTCGATCCGGTCGGCGCGGACGACGGCTCGCGGCCCGGCGCGTTCGCCGACGCCGTGCCGATAGGCACGTTCCGCGACCTGTACGTCCTCGTCGAGGCCGGCGACGAGCTCCTCGTGATCGACGGCCACGCGGCCCACGAGCGGGTGAACTACGAGCGGCTGGCCCGCGCGTTCGACGGCGAGCCGGTGCCGACGGCCCCGCTCGACCCGCCCACGACCGTCTCGCTGTCGACCGACGAGGCGGCGGCCGCGAGGGCGCACGCGGACGACCTCGCCGCGCTCGGCTTCGAGACCGAGGCGTTCGGCGGCGGCACGCGTCGCCTCCGGACTGTCCCGGCGCCGTTCGGCCGGACCGCCGACGCCGACGCCTTCCGCGACGCGCTCGCCGCGCTCGTCGGGGCGGACCCGAGGACGGCGCGAGACGCGCGCGACGACCTGCTCGCGGACCTGGCGTGTCACCCGTCGCTGAAGCGCGGCGAGTTCTCGGACCTCGCTCGCGACGACCTCCGGGGGCTGCTCGACCGTCTCGGCGAGTGCGACCGCCCGTACGCCTGTCCGCACGGCCGGCCGACCGTCCTCTCGGTCGACGAGGAGACGGTCGCGGCCGGGTTCGGTCGGGACCGCTGAGCCGCGAGGCCGGTCGCCCCGCGGCGAGGCGATCGACAGTACCGACCGATATCTATTAACGCGATGGGACCGGGGATACTCGCATGGGAGAGCGGACCGAAGTGACGCGGGGGTCGCTGCCCGCGGAGCGGTCGGCCGGCCGGTTCTCGGGGCCGGACGGCTTCCGCGACCTCGTCGAGCGACTGCTCGCGTGGCTTCGGAAGCGACGCGCGTCGAGCTTGGAGAGCGTCTCGGCGGCGACGACGATGCGGAACGTCGTCGACGCGGACGCGCTCGCCGAGGAGACGCCGCCGAAGTGGAGCGTCCTCCACGACGTGGTCACCTACGGCGCGGACTCGCTCACGGACGTGCTCGTCTTCCGTCACGGCCCCACGAGACAGGACCTCGTGGTGATGCCGGAGCGGAACACCGACCCCGAGGGCGAGGTCAGCTTCTACCACGCCGACCGCACGAAGGGGGCGCGCCACCTGCTCTCGATCGGCGCGGACTCGCTCACCGCGGCGCTCAGTTACGTCTTGGACAAGATCGAGCGGTTCGAGCGGCTGTTCACCGGCCGCGGGTCGGAGCTGCCGAGCGGCTACACCGGTCCGTCCGACCGGTAGCGGGAGGGTCCGGCGGGTAGCAGAAGGGGCCAGACGGGTAGCGAGAGCGCCGCCGCGGCGGCGCGTCAGGCCGGTCGGTCTCGCGACCGCCCGTCGCCGTTTTCGTCGGTCTGTTCGACGCGTTCGACCGTGTCGTCAGCCGCCGCCTTCTCCGGCGGGTACGAGACGGTCCGCTGCGGGTAGGGGATCGAGATGCCGGCGTCCGCGAACCGCTCTTGGATCCGCTCGACGGCGAGCGCCTTCGAGCGCCACCGCGCCTGCGGGGTCGGCGGGTCGATCCAGAACCGGAGGTCGAGCAGGATCGCCGAGTCGCCGAATCCGGACGGGATCGCGTACGGCTGGGGGTTGTTCGCGATGACGCCGATGTTCTCTAAGACATCCTCGGCGATCTCGCTGGCCTCGTCCGGGTCGTCGTCGTAGCCGATCCCGACCTCCATGTGGATCCGGAGGCGCCCCTCCCGGCTTCGGTTGGTGATCGCCTGATTGGCGACGAGGTCGTTTGGCACCACGACGTACTCCCCGTCGAAGTTGCGCATGTGGGTGTTCATGATCGTGATGTCGGTGACGAACCCCTCCTCGTCGCCGATCGCCACCCAGTCGCCGATCTCGAAGGGGCGGGCGAACATCAACACGAAGCCGGCGATGAGCGAGCCCAGCGTCTGCCGGGCCGCCATCCCGAGGACGATCCCGAGGAACCCAGCCCCGACGAGGAGGCCGCCGAGGTTCACGCCCCAGATGCCAAGGACGGTTATCAGCGCGAGCACGAGCAGGCCGACCTGTGCGAGCCGGGTGAGCAGCTGTTCCTGGTGGGCGGTGATCCGGTCGCTGTCCGCCGACAGCTCGCCGACGTACGTCTCCACCACGTCGCTGACGACGTACGCACCGCCGAGCAGCAGCGCCGAGGCGATCACCTGCCCGCCGACCCGGGCGGCGTTCTCCACGAGCGGCAGCACCGCGACCACGAGTGCGAACCGGCCCCACAGCGTCAGCACGGCGACGCCCGCGAGCGCGAACAGCGCGAGCTGTAGGAGTCCGACCGCGAGCCGCAGGAGGAACGACGCGGGGATCCCCTCCCGCAGCGTCTCCACCGCGCCCTCCGTCGACTCCGACAGCCGCTCGTCGAGGAGCCGCCCGACCCAGTCGGTGACGGTCTGCTCGCCGGCGCGGACCGCCCGCGGCAGCAGCAGCCAGCCGACGCCGAGCGTCGCGAGGGCGATGGCCGCGGTGACCGCCAGCCGCCCCTCCGTGCTCGATACGTCGCTCAACACCGCGCCGATCCGCGTTCCCAGTCCGCCTATCACGGTCTGACGTTCGCCGCCGCTCGGTTAACGGATCCGACGCGAGTCTCAGCGGAGAGAATCGGCACGACCGCTGCGGGGAAGGAGGCCGCGACTGCCCTGCTCCCGGTCACCGGCCGCGTCGGAGCTCTTCGATCAGCTGTTCGATGAGCGTCGACTGCCGGTCCAGGCGCTCGGACTGCGCCTCGACCGTGCGCCGCAGCGCGGCGACCTCGCTCGCGAGGTCCGCGTCCTCGACGCCGGCGCTCTCGAACGGCGAGCCGTCGAACGCGTCGTCGTCCGGGACGACGCCGTCGGTCTCGCCGTCCGCCGCGACCGCTTCCTCGCCGACCGCCGCCGCGGGCTCGCCTCCGGCCCCTCGCTCGGCGCCTTCCGCCGGGGCTTCGGGCGCGTCGCCGGCGGGGGAGTCCGTCGACTCCGCCCCGGCCTCGTCTCCCGCTAGGGGGCCCGTCGACTCCGTCGCGCCCGCGTCTCCCGCGAGAGGGTCCTCGGCCGCGTCGTCGACGGCGGCGTCCGCGGCGAGCGGGTCGTCGAGCGGGTCGCTGCCGCCGCTCGGTTCCGGCGATCCGACCGACGCCGACTCCGCGCTCTCGGTCGTCGCTCCGGGCCCGTCGCCCCCGGCGAGCGACTCCGACCCCCCGGCGGAGTCGCGTCCGCCCGCGCCCTTCGGTTCCGTTCCGAGCCCGCTGGAGTCTGGCTCCGCCTCGGCGCCGGGCGCCGCGTCGGCGTCCGCCTCGGCGTCGGCGGCCGGGGAAGCCGACAGCGGGTCCGGCCCCTCGCCGAAGTCGGTCGTGCCGGTCTGTTCGGCGTCGGACGCCGCCTCCTCGGCCTCAGCGGCGGCAACGCGGAACTCCTCTAAGCTGTCGACGCCGTGGAACGAGCACACCGCGTCGGCGAGCGTCTCCCGGACCGCCCGGGCGGACTCGTTCGGGGCCTTGAACCGCTCCGAGCGGCCGTCGTGGACGAGGACGACCGCGGTGGCGACGGTCCCCTCCTCGAAGTCGAGCCCGGTGAGGTCGTCGTAGCCGAACTCCTCGAACTCGGGGTCCCAGACCGCCGAGCCGACGTGTTTGACCAGTCGCTCGCTGGTGACGATCAGGGTGAGCTCCGAGAAGCGGAAGGTGCGCACGACCGTCTCGCCGGGGCCGGTGACGCCGCTCGCGGAGAGGACGCCCGCGAGGATCGGGTGGAGGACATCGTCGACGCGCTTGGTCGGTACCGAGAGCGTCTCGTCGCCGTCGAGGCCGTACCCGAGGGTGATCTTCGCCTTGCGGCGTCCCGTCGAGACCTCGATTCGCTCGACGTCGTGGCCGTACTCGTCGACGGACTCGTCGGACAGGAGTCCGTCGCCGCGGTAGACGAGGGTCCGGGTGGGCGTGACCGCGAGTCGATCGTCGCCGCCCAACGGCACCTCGGCGACGACGTCCTCGTCGCCGACGGTCCCCGCGAGCAGGTCGGGAAGGCTCATACGCCGGAGATACGCCGCGCCCGGCATAAATCCGCTGGCTCGGGGTCGATCGAGCCCAGTCACCGCGTTCACCGCGCTCCCGACGCGCCGCCCGCGCCGCCGGCCCGAGGCGGGAGCGATCGCCCCCGAAAGCGACAGCCCCCGAAGCGATCCTCCCGAAGGCGACCGGCCGCGGCGATCTGCGATCGGTTCACAACCCTCCGACGGATGGGAAGGTTAAAGGGTCTCATCGCGGTACGAGAAGGTGAGGCCGGGTGGCTTAGCTGGACATAGCGCCGCACTCATAGGGTTCGGAGATTCGGTGCGGTGACGCCTTGGAAGCGTCCGCGTCCTTCCCGTGGCTCCGCCGAGCCTCGGACCTGGGACATGCGGAGATCGTGGGTTCGGAGCCCACCCCGGCCATTTCTACGACCGACCGGTCGGCGAGCGCCGGCCCCGCCGATCCGTCCGCCGTCGCCGCCGGATCGAGTGCTACACCGGAACCGCCTCGCCGGCGACGAGCGCGACCGCGACGACGACGCCGCCCAGTCCCAACAGTCCGTAGTTCGCGAAGGGATTCGCCGCGGTGAACAGGTCGAGCGAATACTCGGTGTCTCGCACGGGCGCGTACGGTCGGATGCCCGTCGGTGTGAGCGCGTCCGCGAGGATGTGCGAGACGATCATCACGGCGCCGAACAGGAACGCGGCGGCGCCGAACAGCAGCGCCTCGGCGAGTCCGCGCTGAAGCCCGACCGCCAGCCCGACGCCCCCGAGGACGACTCCGACGAACAGCGCGAACCAGACGGTGTGCGTGATCCCCCGATGCCTGACGACGGGAACTCGCATGTCGAGGTCGGGGACCATCGCCGTCGAGACGACGCCGGCGGCGCCGACGAGGCCGGCCTCTATCGAGAGGAGGGCGGTGACGAGAAACCCGAACGGGGCGTAGACGACGAGCGAGGCCCCGACGTGTCCCTTCCGGTACATGTTGACGACTGCGTTCCGGGTCCGTAAGTCCGTTACGTCGAGACGCGACCCCCCACGGCGCGTCTCCGGACGCGTCCGCGGAGTTCGCGGTCCCGTCGCGTTGTCGGGGCGAAACGCCTACGGCCTCCCGCCGTGACGCTCCGGTATGACACTGACCGCCCGCGACCTGATGGAGCCGGACGTGAAGACGGTCTCGCCGGACGACGACGTCGCCGACGCGTTCAAGCGGTTCGCTCGGTACGAGTTCAGCGGGTTCCCGGTCGTCGACGAGGACGAGCGGGTGGTCGGGATCGTCACCGAGTCCGACCTCGTCGACCTGTTCGAGCCGGAGGACGAGACGCTGTGGATCCCCGTCGGACTCCCTCCGTTCGTGGACACCCTCTCGTATCAGGTGAAGCGCCCGTGGGCCGACCTCGATCTGGGCGTCGACATGCTCCGCAACGCGGACCGACCCGTCTCCGAGGTGATGAGCGCGGACGTGGCGACCGTGACGCCGGACGTGAGCGTCGACGACGTGCTGGACCTGCTCGTCGGCGACGACCCCGACATCAACCGCGTGCCCGTCGTCGACGACGACGGCCGTATCATCGGGATCATCGCGCGTCAGGACGTGATCCGCGCGTTCCGCGACCGCCGACTGGAGTAGATCCGGTCGGACCGTCGCGAGGGGTCCCGCGGACGCTCGGCTGTGGATGTCGGCGACCGCGTCAGCTCCGAAGCGCCTCGACGGGCCGCTCGTTGGCCGCCTTCCACGCGGGGTACGCGCCGCTGACGAGCCCCACGCCGACGCCGAAGCCGAGCGCCAAGAGGAGGTAGTAGGCGTTCGTACGGTCGAGCACGAGCGCCGTGTCGACGGCGGGCGTCGCGAGGACCAGGCCCGCGACGAGCAGGACGGTGAGCAGGGTGCCGGCCGCGGCGCCGGCCGCGCCGATCAGCCCGGCCTCCGCGAGCAGGACGCGCAACACGTCGCGGCGAGCGACGCCCACCGCGCGCATCACCCCGATCTCCTGCCGGCGCTCGACGGTACTCATCAGCATGACGTTGAGGATCGAGACCCCGGCGACGACGAGGGAGATCGCGCCGAGCCCGAGCAGGAACGTCGAGAGGAGGCCGAAGAACTCGTTGATCTCGTCGACGAGGGCGGCCAGCTCGAACAGCTCCACCCGGTCCTCGCGGGCGTTCACCTCCTCGCGGATGGCGTCCGCGGCCGCCCGCGCCTCGGCGCCGGTGTCGGAGACGACGAGCGCCTGCGCGTAGCCGTCGGCCGAGAACGCCGACTCGGGGAGGTACACCGCGTCGTCGGGCGCGACCGGGCTGAACGTCTGGCTCTCGACCAACACCGCGATGACGCGGACCTGCGAGCCGGCGATCTCGACGGTGTCGCCCGCGCCGGCGCCGAGGTCCTCGGCGATCCCCGCGCCGAGGATCGCGCCCTGTCGGTGCCGCTCGGGGAGTCGCCCCTCGGCTGCCTCGTACGCCAGCGCGGGCTCTTCGACCCCGTACACCGTCGCGAACGTCTGGTCGCCCTGCCGCGCGACCGTGGCGCTGTCGGAGTACAGCGGGATCACTGCGGGCTCGCCGACCGCCCGGCGGATCGAGGCGATGTCCGCGTCGGACAGCGACTCCACGCCGGCGTCGGTGTTCGGCGACACGACGACCTGCGTGCCGATATCGCCGATGGCGTCGTCCGCGCCCAGCGCCAGCACGTTCCCGAAGATGCCGAGCGCCGCGACCGCGAGGACCCCGATACAGACCCCGAGGACCGCCAGCACGGTCCGGACCCGGTTTCGTCGGAGGTTCCGCGACGCCATCGACACCGCGGGGCGCCAGCCGCGGAGCCAGCCGGCGGCGCCCCCCGGTGCGCGGTCGTCGGCGCTCATCCGCGGTCACCGCTCATCCGCGGTCACCGCCCATCTGCGGTCCCGGAGCGGTCCGGCCGGCGTCGCGGCCGCCGCGCCGGTCCGCGTCGGCGTGCGGATCGGACTCGCCGGGCAAGCCGCCGGTCAGCACGCCGTCGGTGAGGTCGACGACGCGGTCGGCGTACTCCTCGACGAGCGGATCGTGCGTGACGGCGATGACGGCGACCCCCTCGGCCTTGACGCGCTCGAACTCGGCGAGGATCGCCTCGCCGGTGTCGGTGTCGAGGTTCCCCGTCGGCTCGTCCGCGAGCAGGACCGCGGGCTCGTTTATCAGCGACCGGGCGATCGCGACGCGCTGTTTCTGCCCGCCGGAGAGCTCGTTCGGTTCGTGGTCGAGCCGGTCGCCGAGCCCGAACCGCGCGAGCAGGTTCGCGGCCCGGTCGCTCGCGTCGCCGGGGTCGAACGCCGTCGGCATCGCGACGTTCTCGACGGCGGTGAGCGTCGGCAGCAGGTGGAAGTCCTGGAACACGAACCCGATCGACTCCTTGCGCGCCCGCGTTCGCTCCGCGACGGAGAGGCTCGTCACGTCGGTGTCGCCGAGCAGCCGTCGGCCGGAAGTGGGGTCGTCAAGGAGCCCGAGGACGTTCAGCAGCGTCGACTTGCCGGAGCCGCTCGGCCCGACTACCGCGACGAACTCGCCGGGCCGGGCCGCGAAGTCGACGTCGTCGAGCGCGACCACCGGCTCGCCGCCCCCGCTCGGATACCGCTTGACGACCCCGCGGAGCGCGACGGCGTAGTCGTCGTCAGCGAGATTGCTGTCGCCGCTCGTCTCCCAGTCGGCCGCAGCGCCGTTCGTCGCCCGACCGGCCGCAAGATCCTCCGCCTCGTCGGTCGTGCGGTTCCGGCTCACGGCGCCGACCCGTCGCGTCGTCGTCCGGTCGGTCCCCCGATTCGTCCGGTCCTGACCGCGACGCCGACCGCCCCGGCGAGGCCGACGAGCGCGAGGCCGCTCGCGACCGTCCCCACGGTCCCCAGCCCGCCGGCGCCGAGTCGGCCGAGGGTGCCGCCGCCGTCGCGATCGTCGGTAGCCGGCTCCGGCGCGGCCACCGAGAACGTCTCCGTGTACCGCACGCCGCGCTCGGTGTACGTGACGCGGATCGGGATCTCCTCGGCGACCGTGACGTTCGCCGCGGTCGTCACGTCGAAGCCGACGAAGTCGCTGGCGCCGAGCGTCCCGACGAAGTACTCGCCGCCCGCGGGGGTCGGCGCGACGCCGGGCGCGTCGCCGACCGAGACGACCGCACCGGTCATCTCGCCGCTCCCCGCGTTGCCGAGGTTGGCGTCGACGACGACACCGTCAGCGGTCTCGCGCACGGTCGCGTCGGTCACGGTCGGCGTCGCCTCGCGGACGGGGTACGTCACCGTCGACTCCGCGCTCCGGTCGGCGCCGCGATCGTTCCGCCGGTCCGTGTCGGCGCGGAAGGCGGCGGTGACCGTCACGTCCGAGCGCCGGTCGAGCGGTCCGAGATCGACGATCACGCGTCGCTCCTCGCCGGGCGCCACGCCCTCGACGACGAACGGGCCGACGTCGACCGTCTCCGCGCCGTCACCGTCGACCGCGGCCCCGACGGCGCGGAGGCTGATCCGGTCGGCGGCCGTCGTACCGGTGTTGACCACGGTCACCTCGACGGGCGAATCGACGGCCGGCGGCGACGCCTCGCCCTGACCGCCGTCGCCGGTATCGAGCCCGCCGCCCCCGCCGAAGACGCCCTGGATGCCGCCGATGCCGAGGTCGCCGGTGGCGCTCTCGCTCTCGTCGTCGCTCCGGAGGTCCTCGGGGTCGAGCGCGCGGGTGCGGAGGTCGAGCGCGACCTCGGTCGGGCGCACCTCGAACACGACGTCGCGGCTGACAGTCACGAACTCGCCGCTCGTCGACTGGTTCGCGACGACCTCGACGGTGAGCCGCTTCTCGCCCGGTTCCCTGAACGTCGTCCACAGCGTCGCGTCCAGCGAGTCGCCCGCCGAGAGCGCCCCGACGCCCGAGGCGCTGTCGAGCACGTCGCCGTCCGCGTCCCGGACGCGGACCGTCGTGAGGTTCGCCGCCGCGTCGCTGCCGCCGGAGTTCGAGACCGTGACGTTCAGGGTCGCGCGCTCGTCGACGGTCGGAGCGCCCGGAGACACGCCGACCTCGGTGAGGGTGATCCGCGCGTCCGGTACCGCCGCCGCGCCGCCGACCGCGAACCCGCCGCCGACGACGGACAGAACCGTTAACGCGGCCAGCAGCGCGGCTGTAGTTCGTGTGGGCGTCAATGTCACTATAACTACGCGACCTGCGTGGTTATATCCGTCGGCGACGGAAGCTGACGGCTCCTACCGGCGCTTCGTCGGCGAACTCGACTCCGCCGCTAGGCGGCGAACGCGGCCCGCGGGGACCCGCGGTTTCGACGGCCACCGAGACGTACCGGTTACGGATGCTTTTTCAACGGGCCGACGTAAGTGAGGGTAATGACCGAACGCGACACCGCGCGAGCGGGTGATCGGCGATGATGGGCGGCAACGACCAGCAGGCGTACGACCGCGGCACGTCGCTGTTCTCGCCGGACGGCCGGATATATCAGGTCGAGTACGCCCGCGAGGCGGTCTCGCGCGGCGCGCCGAGCGTCGGCGTCCGGACGACCGACGGCGTCGTTTTCGTCGCGATGTCTCGCCCCTCCTCGTCGCTGATGGAGGCCGAGAGCATCGAGAAGCTCCACAAGCTCGACGACCACGTCGGCACCGCGAGCGCCGGCCACGTCGCCGACGCCCGGCAGCTGATCGACCTCGCGCGCCGCCAGTCGCAGGGGAACCGCCTCCGCTACGGCGAGCCCGTCGGCGTCGAGACGCTGACGAAGTTCATTACCGACCACATCCAAGAGAACACCCAGCGCGGTGGCACGCGCCCGTACGGTGCCGCCCTCCTCATCGGCGGCATCGACGACGGCGAGCCGCGCCTGTTCGCCGCCGACCCCTCGGGTACGCCCAACGAGTGGAAGGCGACCGTCATCGGCGGCGGCCGGCAGGACATTCAGGGACACCTCGAAGACGAGTGGAGCGACGACCTCTCGCTCGAGGACGGCATCGAACTCGCGGTCGCGGCCTTGGCCGCCCACGACGACGAGTTCGAGGCGTCCGACCTCGCGGTCGCGACCGTGACCGAGGCCGACGGCTTCCGGACGGTCCCGACCGACGAGGTCGAGGCCGCCGTCGAGGCCGCCGGGCTCGCGGCGGACGAGGAGGACGCGGAGGAGACGGACGACGACGCGTCCGACGGCGACGAGTAGCGACCGCGTGCGGGAGCCGGGACCGAACCGCTCCGCCGCGCCTCCTCGCGGCGGGAGCGACCGGCGCGGGCAGCGCCGGGAGGAGCGGGAGTCCGGGCTCGGAAGCGCGCGATTGTACGACACACACAACACTTTTTGCGGCGGAAACCGTCAGTTACCACGTAAAATGTCCGATTCGATGTCCGAACAGCTCCAACGAGACATGGAGTGCGAGGGGTTACTCGAGTGCTTCCACGGTCTGAAACAGTTGGACAAGGACTGCTACCGAGCGATGGTCTCGGCCGAAGAGGCGCTCACGATCGACGAGGTCGCCGAACGCGTCGACCGCGAGCGCTCGACCGCCTACCGCGCGGTCCAGCGCCTCCTGAACGCCGGCTTCATCCAGAAGGAACAGATCAACTACGACCACGGCGGCTACTACCACGTGTACAGCCCCACGGATCCGTCCCAGATCGCCGACGACATGCAGCGGATGCTCAACGACTGGTACGCGAAGATGGGCCAGCTCATCGGCGAGTTCGAGGAGAAGTACGACGAACCCGAGCGCGCCGCCGTCGAGAGCTGAGCGGAGCACCGAGACCCCTCACGAGGCGGACTCGACGCGAGGACGGTGGGCGTCGCAGAGTTTCGCGCGCTACTTTCGGTCGCTATTCCGCGTAGATGAGGGTCCGCCGGCACTCGGGGCACACGTACGGGACCGGCGTGAGGATCTCGTCGGCGCTGAGGCCGCCGAGAAACCCGTCGCTCGACCCGTCGGAGACCACGGAGAGCGTCCCGAGAGCGTCGGTTCCCTGTAGCTCCATCTCCTCTAGCGGCTCCTCGCAGTCCGGACAGGTCTGTTCAGAGGGCATGTGTGTGATTTTTCCAGTACTCTCCAAAATAGTTGTGATCCGTACGCTCCCGATTGAGGACAGATCCGTTCTCACGTCGAGTCGGACACGTCTCGCGGTGGCAAGCTTCGGACGGCGCGGGAGTTCGGACGGTGGGAGAGTTGTTTCGGACGGCGATACGTCTCAGGGGCACACGTACAGCGGCGGGAAGGGTGGAGCGGACCGACGCGACGCCGGCGCTCAGAACGTGAACACGTGGTCGGCCTCCTCGGCCGCCTCGAGGAAAGTGACCGCGCCGGCGAACTGCGTCGTCAGGTCGTCGTCGATGGCCTCCTGCTCCCACTGGAGCATGTCCAGCGTGGTCGTACACGCGACCGAGGTGACCGCCTCCCCGCCGTCGGCGATCAGCTGGTCGAGCATGTCGTAGGGGTTCGGCATCCCCTCGTCGAGCAGCGGCTGGACCGACGAGAGGTCTTTCTCGCCCTCCAGCAGGTGCGTCAGTCCGTCGAAGGTGAAGTAAAGGAACACGTCGGTGTCCATCGTCAGCGCGACGTGGCCGAGGTTGGTCGCCATCGCGAGGCTCTTCGGGTCGTCGCTGGAGACGATGATGCCGATCTCGTCCATGCTCATTCTTCCTTGCGGACGTAGTGCGTGTACACGTCGTCGCCCTCCTCCTGTTCAAGGAGCGTGACGCCGTCGGTGCCCGTCGCCCACCCGTCGATGTCGCTCACGCTTCCGGGATCGGTCGCGACGACCTCCAGCACCTCACCGGGGGCGAGGTCGTCGATCGCGCCCTTCGTCTTCACGATAGGCATCGGGCAGCTCAGTCCTTTCACGTCCAGCGTCTCCGCGATATCGAGTTCGGTGCTCATGGGTTAGTAGCTTGTGCGCAAAAGACAATACTACACACATATGTTTTAATCTTGCGTATTTGTCTCAATACAGTCCCGTCCGAGGGAATCCGACGCCGGGGCGATCGGCCCAGTAGCCGATAGCGGCACTTACGATGGTCGAGACCGAAGAGAGGGCCATGTCGACGACCGTTCGCGTCCGCTGTACCGACTGTGCGTACGACGAAGCGTTCGACTCGCTCCGGCGGGCGCGGACCGCGCTCGACGACCACGAGCGCGCGACGGGGCACGCCGTCGACTGGCAGATCGGCGGACTCACGGCAGGCGTCGAGCGAGCGGGCGACGACGCCGGCGTCTGTGGCCGGGACGAGTGTGCGAACGCGGACTCGCCGCTCCTCGATCACGGACCGTCGGCGGCGGCCAACCCGGACGCCTGAGGCGGGTTGCTCCCCCGGCAGCGACCGGCCCCGAACCGGAGTGTGCCGTCACCGGCCGACCGCTGTGCCGTCTTCGAAGACTCTTGTATTGTACAACAAAAACAATATTACTTATCAGCACGAACAGTCGCGTATGAGGATCGTATTCGCGACAGACCTCTCGGACGCGAACGAGGCGGCGATCGAGTCTCGGACCTGTCTGGAGTGTCTCGACAACATCGGTGTCAGCGAGGTTCACCTGTTGACGGTCGTCCCGGACAACGTCTCCAGCGGGCTGCCGGGGATGGACGCCGCCAGCGACGCCCGAGAGGCGCTCGCGCCGCAGCGGAGCGTGTTCGAGCGCGCGGGGTTCGACGTGGAGACGCACGTCGCCCGCGGGACGCCGCATCGACGGATCAACGGCTTGGCCGAGCGGCTCGACGCGGACATGATCGTCGTCGGGTCACGCGGACAGGCGCCGCTCCAGAATCGGCTCATCGGCGGCACCGTGCGCAACGTCGCGCGGACGGCCGTCAGGCCGCTGCTCGTCGAGCGGATCGAGGAGACGCCGGACGGACACGCGGTCAAGAAGGAACACCTGTTCCAGGACGTGCTGTACGCCACCGACTTCTCCGAGAACGCGGCGCGCGCCTACGACTACTTCCCGGCGCTGACGGGCGCGACCGAGCGGGCGTACCTGCTCCACGTGGGCGGCGGAGACGCGGAGTCGACGGCGACCGCCGAGGAGCGGCTGGACGAGCTTGCGAGTGACCTCGGCGACCGGACCGGGTTCCACGTCGAGACCAACGTCAGGTCCGGCAACCCCGTCGACGAGATCACGGCCGAAGAGGAGCGCGTGGGCGCGACGACGACGCTCATCGGCGCGCGCGGGACGAGCCGACTCCGGCGGCTCCTCCTCGGGAGCACCGCGGAGTCGATCGTCGCGCGCGGGACGAACAACGTCCTGCTCGTCCCGCCCGAGGCGGCGGCGCCGCGCTGACGCCGGCCGGGCTTTTTGTTACCGGGGCGCCCAAGTGGACGTAATGACGCGAGAAACAGTCTCACACCGCGACGGCCACGTCTACGAGTTCGGTCCGGAGATGGACCCCGTCTACGAGGCCGCCGACGGCGAGTCGCTGACGGTCGAGACGATCGACAGTCTGAACGGCGAGATTCAGCGCGACGACGACCTCCTCGATGCGATCCCGGAAGAGGTCAACGCCGCGACGGGACCGATCGCGGTAGCCGGCGCGAGCCCCGGCGACGTCCTCGCGGTGGAGATCGAGGCCGTGCGCGTCGCCGAAGACCGCGGCCGTGTGCTCACCGCACCCGGGTTCGGACTGCTTCAGGACGACCCCGAGATCGACCACCCCGCGACGCGGATCACCGAGGTCGACACCGACGAGTCGGAGGCCGGGGCGGTCGAGTTCGAGGGGATCGACGTACCGATCGAACCCGTGATCGGAACGATCGGGGTCGCCACCGGCGGCGGGACGGTCTCGACGCTCACGCCCGACGACCACGGCGGTAACCTCGACACGACCGACGTGACCGGGGGGACGACCGTCTACTTCCCGGTGTTTCAGGAGGGCGCCATGTTGGCGCTGGGCGACGCGAAAGCGGCGATGGCGGACGGGGAGATGTGCGGGACCGGCGCGGAGATCGCGGTCGAGGTCGACGCGACGCTCTCCGTGGTCGAGGATCCGGCCGTGCCGCTCGACCGTCCGCTCCTCGACACCGGCGACGCGGTGAAGACGCTCGCGAGCGCCGAGACGCTGGAGGGGGCGGTCGAGCTGGCGAACGCCGACATGCTCGACCTGCTGGCGCACCACCACGGCTTCTCGCGCACCGAGGCGTATCTCTTCTCCAGCCTCGTCGGGGGCTTGGAGATCAGTCAGGTGGTCGACCCGCAGGTGACGGCACGGAACGCGGTGCCGAGCGAGTACCTCTCGGTCCCGTTCTGACCGGGCTACCGAGCGGAGAGTTACCTCGAGAGCCGGCCGCGGGGTTCGCCGACCGCAGCGCTCCGGTCTCAGCGCTCTGGCCCCGGCACTCCGACCGCAGCGCTCCGGTCTCAGCGCTCCGGCCCCGGCACTCCGGCCTCAGCGCTCCGATCGCTCGGCGAACCGACGCGCGGCGTCGCTCAGGCCGGCGTCGGTCGGCGCCGAAGGCTCCTCGTCCCCGTCGGCCGCGTCGGTGTCCGTGTTCTCCTCGGCCTCGTCGTCTCCGGCGGGCGCCCGGTCACCGACCTCGGCCGGAGCGGCGTCCGGCGGGTAGTCCAGTTCGGCGGACGGGACGAAGACGCGCTCGACGGCGCGAACGATCTCGTCGACCTGCGCCTCGTCGAGGCGGTCGGCGTACGCCTCCCGGACGAGGTCCGGGACCGCGTAGGCGTAGCTGCCCCGACCGGCGTGGCGGATGAGTCCCGCCCGCCGGATCGGGCGGTGACGGCTGTACGCGTGGCCGGAGTCGCCGTCGCCCCCGGCGTCGATGTGGGCCGCGACGGGGTCGCTCGCGCCCTCGCGCCGATAGTGGCGGAGCATCCCGCGCGAGAGCTCCGGGAGGGACTCGATCCGCGAGCGGAGCTCATCGATGACCGCTTCGCGGGTACCGAGCTCGATCGCCTCGTCGAACCGGAGCGCGCTCTCGGCCACGTCGTCGCGGGTGACCGGGTCGACGTCGTCCGGGGGGTTCGGTTCGTCCGCAGAATCGGCGGCCGTCGCGTCGACATCCGCGGCGTCACCGGTCGCGGCGTCACCGGTCGCGGCGTCGGCGTCGACCTCGGCGCCGCCGTCGGCGGCCGATGGGCCCGGTCCGGGCGCGGCGTCGGTCTCCGCTTCCGCGTCCGCGTCGCTCTCCTCGGTCGCGGCGACCGCCTCGTCGTACGACTTGAGGACGGACTGGCCCTCGTCGCCGTCGTCCGTCCCTCCGAGTCGTTCGTCGCCGGCCGGAGGTCGACCGCCGCCCCGGTACGGGGCCTCCGCCTTACCGAGGAGCGCCTGCGCGAACTGGTCGGCCATGTCGCTCAGGTCGCGGGCCTCCTCCAGCTCGCGTTCGAGGTCGGCGATCCGCCGGTCCTTCTTTTGTAACTCCTGCTTGAGGTCGGCGATCTCGGACTCGCGGCGCTCCTTCTCGTCGGAGATCGACTGGAGCTCGCCGACGAGGTCGCTGGAGACGGACTTCAGTTCGGGGCGCTCGAAGTCGTCGAGCCCGGGGGTCGCGCCCGCGTCGAACGTCTCCTTGCGGTGGAACTGGATCCGGCGGATCGACTCGTCCCAGTCGGTCATCAGGAACGCCTCGCCGTCGCCGAGGTCCTCGACCGCGCTGGCGTACTTCGAGCCGAGGATGCGCCCGACCACCTTCGTGTCGTTGTCCCAGGTGAGCCGGTGCCAGCAGAGCCAGTCGCACTGGGTGATGAAGTCCTTCTTGACGTCGGCCGGGCGCTGGCTGATGCCGACGATGCCGAGCCCGTGCTTCCGGCCGCGCTTCCCCACCTTGATCAGCATCTTCCCCGTCTCGTCCATGCCGCCGCCCTCGGGGATGTACTCGTGGCACTCCTCGATGACGAGCAGGAAGGGCTTCTTCATGCGCTTCTCCTTCGCGAACAGCTGCTTGACGACCTCCAAGAGGAGCTCGTTGGCCGTGTCCTCTTCGAGGTAGCCGGAGACGTCCAAGATGATCGGGACGTTCTGCTCTAAGGCGAGGGTCGCGAGCTTCTCGGCGTGCTCGGGGGAGACGACGATGTCGCACTCGTCGTCGGCGCCGGCGTGAAGAATTTCATATTCTTCCTTTAAACCGTAATATTCACCGTCTGTGTCCACGATCATGACAGGAAATCCGTTAGATAGCAGATTTTCTATCACGACACTTGCGGTGTTGCTCTTCCCGGACCCGCTCTTCCCGGTGATGAAGGACCGGCCGGTGAGCACGTCGACGACCGGGAGTTCGACCGGCGAGCCGGGTTCCGCCGTCGCGTCGCCGCCGATCCCCTCGCTGACGTCCGCGACGTGGATCGCCTCCTCCTCGCTCATACCCGTGAGAGGTGGCGCCCGCCTCATAAACTATCGGCTCGCTCGCCGTCCGGTCGTGCCGAGCGCGGGCCGGCCCGGCCGCCGCGCTTCGCAAAACGTATGCCGCCGCCGGGAGTTCGACCGCGCATGGACACAGAGAACACCCTCCTCAACGCGGTCGTCGGCGCTATCGCGTCGACGGTGCTCTCGTTTACCGGCATCTCACCGCTCCTCGGCGGCGCGGTGGCCGGGTACTTAAATGGAGACGACGGCCTCCGGGTCGGCGCGCTCTCCGGCGCGATCGCCGCGATCCCGATCGTCGGACTGCTGTTGCTCGTGCTGGTTTTCCTCCCGTTTTTGGGGTTCTTCGGGTTCCCGCTCGAAGTCGGCCTCGCGGCCGGCGGAGTCGTCTTCGTCGCCGCCCTCATCGTGTTGGGCGGCGTCGCCTACTCCGTGGTTCTGAGCGCGCTCGGCGGACTGCTGGGCGTGTACGTGAAGAACGAGCTGTAAGGCGGTCGCTGTTAGTTATAGAAATCGACTGCGACGAGCTGTAAGGCGGTCGCTGTTAGTTATAGAAATCGACTGCGGATCGGCGGCGAACGCCTCCAAAGCCCCAGTCGCTCGGTTATAAACAGCTACCCGTGAATTGGCGGCGAACACCTCCAAAGCCCCAGTCGCGAGGACTCGCGCGGCTCGCTGTGCTCCTCACTCGGTCGCTCACTCCGTTCGCTCCCTCATTGCGGTGCTTACGTCGCCGTGCTTCGTCCTCGCGACTGCCCCTTTGAGTCCCGCCCAGCACAGCACCTCACGCCTCCCCAGCCTCGTCGCTTACACCCTCCGCTTCGCTCCGGGAGCCAGCGACTCCCTCGCGCGTGCTGCTCGGCCGCAAGGCGGCCTCGCAGGCACGCGCCACCGCACCGTTCGTTTATAAAACAGCTCGTGAGAGTTGCCCTGCGGCCTCAATAGAGACGCCTCAGTGCTCGCCGCCGGTGCCGCGCCGGTCGGAGTCGAGGTCGATGTCGAGGTCGTCGAGGAGTTCCTCGGCCTCCGCGCGCTTCTCCTGGTGGTCCTCGAGGAACTCGCGCATGAGCTCCGCGGCCTGCTCCTTACAGCCGCCGCAGAGGCGCTCGCCGTTGACGCACTCGGAGTACACCTCCTTGGTGAGTTCGTCGTCGTCGCCCGCGAGCAGGTAGGCGTACAGCTCGTAGACCGGGCACTCGTCGGCCTCGCCGCCCAGCTCGCGCTGCTCCTCGGCGGTGTCGCGGCCCCCGGTCGTCGCCGCCTTCACCTTGTCGTAGCCGTCCTCGGGGTCGTCGAGCAGCGAGATGTGGCTCGCCGGGATCGACGAAGACATCTTGCCGCCGGTGAGCCCGGTCATGAACCGGTGGTAGATCGAGGAGGGCTGCCGGAAGCCGAACCCGTCGTGGTCGATCTCGACCTCGCGCGCGATGGACTCGGCCTCGTCGCGGGTCAGGTCGAACGCGTCGACGTGGCCCTCGAACACGCGTTTTTCCCCTTCCACGGCCTCGATCAGCGCCTCGAACGCCTCGTCGGTGGCGTTGCGGTCGAAGAACCGCACGCGGGGGCGGAGCGGCTCCTTCCCGCCGGCCTCGAGCTTGTCGAGGGCGCTCGCCTTCGCGGCCGCGAGGTCGACGCTCTCGCGGTCGCTCTCCGGCGGCTCGTAGTCGGCGAGCCACTCGGCGGCGTCCTCGCAGCGCACGTCGGTCTCGGCGGCGTCGTCCGCGTCTCCGGCGGCGTCGTTCTCTTCGTCGCGGGCCGCGAGCGCGTCGTAGGCGGCTCGCACGAGCCGGCGCTCGTCGTCGTCGAGCTCGAAGGAGGCGAACGCCTCTGTCACCTTGAAGTAGCGCACGCGGGTCGCGAGGTCGCGGGTGAGCCGGACGTGCGGGTCCTGATCGGGACCGACCGGGATCACCGTGGGCTTCGGCTCGTCGACGAGCTGCGGGTAGAGGATGTCCGCGGTCTGGGTGATCACGCTCTGCATGTGCGAGATGTTCGTCTCCCCGTCGAAGCCGTAGATCGCCTCGAACTCCGAGAAGTTCGCCTTCGAGCCGAGCTCGAAGCCGAGGTCCTGGACCTCGCGGTTGTCGGACTGGCGGTAGATCTCGCCGTCCTCGGCGTCGAAGCCGAGCGCGAGGAGGCTCAGGAGGTAGTTCCGCGCGTGCTCGTCGATCTCGTCCCACGACATCCCGCGCGCGGAATGCGCTTCGAGGTCGGCGATGAGCCCGAACGCGTCGCCGCCCATCTCTTGGTGCCAGATGATCTCGTCGAACACGAGCTTGTGACCGATGTGCGGGTCCCCCGTGGGCATGAACCCGGAGAGCGCCGCGAACGGCTCGTCGTTCGCCATCGCCTCCGCGACCGCGTCGTACTCACGGTGCCCGAAGATGACGCCGCGGCGCATCAGGTAGTGCGGGTCCGGCACGTCGTCGTCGACCTCGTCGAACGCCTCGATGCCGAACTCCGCGAAGAGGTCCGCGTAGTCCCCGACCGACGCCGACCCCCACGGGTCGAGCGCGACGTCCTCGGTCGGCTCGTCCGCGTCGGTCCCGCCGTCGGTCCGGGGGGGCGTCAACGGCCCGCGGTCGGCGTCGGGCTCGCGCCCGTCACCGCCCGGCGTCGTCCCTTCGGGGGTGTCCTCGTCCATACCACCTCTCCCGTCGGTCGACGCAAAAACCGTTCGCTTGCGCGGGAGCGCTTGGCACGGCCCGCCTGTCCGGAACGCCGGTCCGCCCCCCGGTTCAGAACGCTGGTCTACTCCGGTCGGCCGAGTCACTCGACCTGCGCAACGAGTCGCGTCGCGGTCGCCTTCCACCGGAGCGACACCGGGTCACCGGGCGCGAGGCCGAGCCGGTCGATGCTCTCGGCGGTGATCAGCGCCGCGACCTCGACGGCGGCGTCGTCTGTCCCTCCCCGGTCGACCGGTTCGACGACGATCCGAACCGTCGACACCGTCTCGCCCGAGTCGATGCGCGAGACGCGGCCGGCCAGGCGGTTCCGGGCGCTCGTCGCGTCCGGGTCGACTGCGTTGGCCGCGTCGTTGACGGTGACCGCGTCCGCGCCGATCCGGACTTGAACCGCGTCGCCGACGGCGACCGCGCCGCCGTCGGCCCCGTCGTCTGCGTCTCTGCCGTCGGCCCCGTCGTCTGCGTCTCTGCCGTCGGCCCTGTCGTCTGCGTCTCTGCCGTCGGCCCCGTCGTCTGCGCCTCTGCCGTCGGCCCTGTCGTCTGCGTCTCTGCCGTCGGCCCCGTCGTCTGCGCCTCTGCCGTCGGCCCTGTCGTCTGCGTCTCTGCCGTCGGCCCTGTCGTCTGCGTCTTCGTCGTCCACGGTGCCGCCGTGGAGTCCGGAGAGCTCTCCGACCGGCGTGTCGACGACGGCGAGTTCGCCGTCGACGGCGGCCACGGTCCCGTCGAGGACCGTCTCGGGCACCGACGCGGTCGCCGCGAGGACGGCCTGAAGGCGGTCGTAGCGGTCGAGGAGGTCCCGAGCCGACGCGGCGAGCCGGCTCCCGCCGCCGCCCTCGCCGCCCCGACGGCGCTCAACGAGCGTGCCGTAAGCGTCCTCCAGCGTCTCGATCCGGGTGAGAGCGCGGGCGCGGGAGCGGCCGAGCTCCGAGGCCGCGCCCGCGACCGATCCCGCCGCGTCGACCGCGCGCAACAGGGCCGCGTCGCGGCCGTCGAACTCGACGCCGTCCTCGATCAGCGCGGCCCGTCCGCGCCCCGCGGCCGGGGCGGGACCGGAGTCGGTCGGCTCTCCCATGCTCGGGGGATGCGTCCGGGACGTGTTGGGGGTTTCGACGCGCCCTCGGGCCGCTCCGGGCCGACGTTCCCCACCGTGACGCAACTTATATGTCGTGTCGCCCCGCCGTTGTATCTATGCCGATACAACGACGGAAGTTCGTG
Source organism: Halorubrum sp. CGM5_25_10-8B (assembly GCF_005435095.1). Taxonomy (NCBI): domain Archaea; kingdom Methanobacteriati; phylum Methanobacteriota; class Halobacteria; order Halobacteriales; family Haloferacaceae; genus Halorubrum; species Halorubrum sp. CGM5_25_10-8B. The sequence continues at coordinate 168,791 of NZ_SGTY01000006.1, forward strand.
GCCGCGGTCGGCGCCGGAGCGATCGTGGGTACGGCCGGCTGTTCGTCGACGAACGACGGCGGCAGCGGCGACGGGACCGGGGGCAACGGCACCGACGGCGGAAACAGCGCTGAGAGCGTCGGCGTCGCCGGCGAGACGCTGACGCTCACGACGACGACGAGCACCTACGACACGGGGCTCCTCGACGCGATCCACCCGGACTTCGAGGAGATGTACGGCGTCACGGTCGACGCCGTCGCGCAGGGGACGGGCGCCGCGCTGGAGACCGCGCGCAACGGCGACTCGGACATCGTGATGGTCCACGCCCGCGGCCTCGAAGACGAATTCATGCGCAACGGGTACGGGATCAACCGCCGCGACCTGATGTTCAACGACTTCGTGATCGTCGGCCCCGAGAGCGACCCGGCGGGAATCGGGGGGACGGGCTCAGCGACCGAGGCGCTGACGACCATCGCGGAGGCGGAGGCGACGTTCGTCTCTCGCGGCGACAACTCCGGGACCCACACGAAGGAGCTGAACCTCTGGGACGCGGCGGGCACGGATCCCGGCGGAGACTGGTATCAGGAGACCGGCACCGGGATGGGCGAGGCGCTGAACATCGCAAACCAGCAGGGCGCGTACACGCTCTCGGACCGCGGAACCTACATCTCGCAGCGCTCGGAGATCGACCTGACGATCCTCGTTCAGGGGCCGATCGAGGGCGGGCCGGAGATCCTCGCGAACCCGTACGGCGTCATGGCGGTCAACCCCGGCGTCCACGAGAACGCCAACTACGACCTCGCGATGGCGTACATCGGCTGGATCACCAGTCCCGGCGTCCAGGAGGCCATCGCAGAGTACCAGGTGAACGGCGAACAGCTGTTCTTCCCCGAGGCCGTCTCGGAGGACCCTGACTTCCAACAGTACGTTCCGGAAGGCTGGAGTAGCGACGACTCGGACGCGTAAGCGTGCCGCTCGAACCGGTCGCACAGCTGGCCCCCGCCCTCCTCGACTCGGGCGCGGGCCCCGCGGCGTCCCTGCTCGGCGCCTCGTTCAGGGAGGGGTACGTCGGGAGCATCATCGCGGTCTCGCTGTACGTGAGCCTCACCGCCGTGGCGCTGAGCACGCTCGTCAGCGTGCCGGCGGCCGTCGCGATCGGCCTCGCGGAGTTCCCGGGGAAGGGGTTCGTGAAGTCGGTCGTCAACACCGGGATGGGGTTCCCGAGCGTGGTGGTCGGGCTGGTAGTGCTGTTCGCGGTCTCCAACCAGGGGCCGCTGGGGTCGCTAGAGCTCATCTTCACCCGCGAGGCGATGATCATGTCGCAGTTCGTCCTCGCGACGCCACCGATCACGGCGATCAGCCTCGCGGCCGTGAGCGGCGTCGACGACGGCGTCCGGGACGCTGCTCGCGTCCTCGGCGGGACGCGGATCGACGTGGCGCTGGTCGTGATCAAGGAGGCCAAGTACGGGATCGCGACCGCGGTGCTGGCCGGGTTCGGTCGCGCGGTGAGCGAGGTCGGCTCCGTGCTGATCGTCGGCGGGAACATCACGAGCGCCGACGGCATCTCGAAGACGCGCACGCTCACCACCGCGATCCAGCTCGAAGCGCGGCAGGGGCGGTACGAGACCGCCATGGTGCTCGGCGCGGTGCTGGTCGCGCTCGTGTTGACCGTCAACGCGATCGTGGTCCGCTTCGGCGATCGGGGGGTGGCCTGATGCGGCGGGAGGTGTCCGGCTGATGCGGCGGGGGGCGTCCGGCTGATGCTCCGCGCGACGGGCGTGTCGCGGTCGTACGGCGACGAGAGAGTGTTCCGCGACCTCACGGTCGACGTCGACGCGGGCGAGGTCGTCGCCGTCATCGGTCCCTCCGGCGTCGGCAAGACCACGCTGCTGCGGACGCTCGCGCTGTCGCTGGAGCCGGACGAGGGGACGGTGACGCTCGACGGGACCGACGCGTGGGCCGTCGACGAGTCGGCGCGGCTCGCGCTGCGCCGCCGCGTCGGGATGGTGTTCCAAGAGGCGAGCCTCTTCGGGGGATCGGTCGCCCGAAACGTCGAGTACGGGCTCCGGGTCCGCCGCTCGTGGAGCGAGCGGATCGCCTCGCTCTTCCGGCTGTCCGGCGCCGCCGACGCGGTCCACGAGTCGCTGGAGGTCGTCGGACTCGCAGACAAGACGGACCAGCCCGCCGACTCGCTCTCCGGCGGCGAGGCCCAGCGGGTGTCGTTCGCCCGCGCGCTGGCGTACGACCCCGACGCCCTCTTGCTCGACGAACCAACCTCCGACCTCGACCCACGGAACACGGCCGTCATCGAGGAGGCGATCGGTGAGGCGAAAGCGCGGGGGATCGGCGTGGTCGTGGCGACCCACGACATGCACCAGGCCGAGCGGGTCGCGGACCGCGTCGCGGTGCTGCTCGACGACGGGATCACGGAGATCGGTCCGACCGAGGAGATCTTCGACGACCCCGCCGACGAGCGCACCCGGAAGTTCATCTCGGGCGAACTGGTGTACTAATTTGCGTCGAGGGGAGGCGGGAGATCGGTCGAATACAGCGATCCGGTCGGGTGATCGACGACGCTGCGGTGAATACCTCCAAAGCCCCAGTCGCGAGGAGACGGTACGCCCGTTGTGCTCCTCGCTCGCTCCGCTCGCTGTGGTGCTTACATCGCCTCCCGCCTTCTCGCGACTGCCCCGTTGAGTCCCACCCCGCACAGCGACCGCACCTCACGCCTCCCCAGCCTCGTCGCTGGCACCCTCCGCTTCGCTCCGGGAGCCAGCGACTCCGGCGAGAATCGAAGATTCTCCGGCAGCCGGTGCTTCGCGCCGGCGACCTCGCGCGGGCGATTCGCGCCATACGGGCGCTCATCGGCACGCGCCGCCACGCCGTTTGTTTATGAGTGATTGACACCGCCGAGTTAGACGCCGAAGTCAAGTTCGACCGCCTCGCCCGCCTCGGCGTCTCCCGGATCGACGACCGCGTCGTCGGCCGCGAAGCCCGCGTGGAGGTGGTCGTAGGTGCGGTCTATCGCCTCCACGATCACCTTCGTGGCGCCGGTGACGGGCATGAAGTTCGTGTCGCCGCTCCAGCGCGGGACGACGTGGGTGTGGAGGTGGTCGATCGACCCCCCCGCGGCGTCGCCGCCGAGGTTCTGGCCCGTGTTGACGCCGTCGGGGTTCACGTCGCGGCGCAGCGCGGCGAGCGTCGCCGCCTTCAGCTTCGCGTGATCGAGGAGTGTCGCGTCGTCGAGGCCGGTCGGATCCTCGACGTGTGCGTCCGGGATCACCATCGCGTGACCGGGGTTGTACGGCGCGTTGTTCAGGAGGACGTAGTTGCGCTCGCTGCGGGCGACGACGCGCGCCTCGCGGGCGTCCTCGCGCTCGGGCAGGACGCAGAACGGGCAGCCGTCGATCGGGTCGGCGTCGCGCTCGACCCATTCGATCCGCCACGGCGCGAAGATCCGGTCCATCAGTCGTCGAAGCCGTGGATGCCCGCGGTCGTCACCTCGACGCCGTCCTCGGTGACGAGCAGCGTGTGCTCCGCCTGACTCACGATGGCGTCGTCGTCCTCCTTCAGGACGGGGTACCCCTTGATCGCGTTCGCCTGCTTCAGGCGACGAAGCGCCATCCCCGCCCGGTCCGTCTCCAGCCAGCGCGCCGCGAACGGGAGGTCGTCGAACGCCTCGATCTCTTCGAGCGCCTGCCGCGCCCGCCGGTCGCGCACGCTCGCGGAGCCCTGCTGCTCGAAGATCTGTTCGTCGGTCCCCTCGCCGACCTTTCCGCGGCCGTCGGTGGCGAACGGCTCGATGGCGACCGCCTGCCCCGGCTCCAGCTCGACCGACCGGTCGACGCCGCGGTTCGGTACCGTGGGCCCGGTGTGGGCGTCGTAGCGCTGGACGCCGTGCCCGGAGAGGTTGAGGACGGGCGTGTAGCCGTAGCCGCGGATCACGTCTTCGATCGCCTGCCCGACGACGCCGACCTCGACGCCCGGCCCGGCCTCGTCGAGCGCGGCCTCCAGCGCCATCTCGGCGGCCTCGACGAGTTCGGGCGTCCCGCTGTGGTCGACCGTCACCGCGGCGTCGGCGATGTAGCCGTCGACGTGGACGCCGACGTCGAGACACACCATCTCCTCGCCGAACTCGGTCTCGTCGTCCCGACCCGGCGTCGCGTGCGACGCCTCGGGGTCGACGCTGATGTTGACCGGGAACGCGAGGCCCGCCCCCTGCTCGCGGACGAAGTCCTCCGTCCACTCGGCGACTTCGAGGTGGGTCCGGCCCGGCTCGACCATCTCGCGGGCCTCGTTCATCGCCTCGACCAGCACCGCGCCGGCCTCGCGGTAGCTTTCGACCGCGTCCTCGTCCAGAGGTCCGTGACTCATGGCTCCGGCTTCGGCGAGGGCGCGCAAAGAGGTTGCGGAGGGCGGTCGACTACGCCCCGTTCGTGACCTCGACGTACCACGCGTCGCCGGTCGGGGTCGTCGTCTATCTCGCGAGCGTCCAAGGGCTCGTCCGCGTCACCGAACGGGTCGCGACTGATGAGTCTGTCGTCGGGTCCCGCGGGAGTGTCTCCTGTCCCCAAGACGTTCGCGCGCCGGTCGTCGGTCGACGCTCCGCGCGAACATGTTCGCTCGAAGACGTAGGGGAACTGAGGGCGTCGGATCGGACATGTCGAGTACACCCTCAGACCACGATCACGACGCGGACCCGGTGACCGACCACGTCCACGAGAATTCGTGGTCCGCGAACCTCGAAGGCCCCGAACACGCGGACGACCGGGATCTGCTCGTCCGACAGGCGATCGAAGCGGTCGAGCACACGGCCGCGGGCAACCACGTCAACCTCGTCACCCACGGCGACCACGGCCACCCGGAGACGTACCTCGTCGACGCGCTCGAATCGGAGCTCGGCGGCGACCTCGACTGGGAGTACATCGAGCAGTGCGGCTGCGGGGGTCACGTCGTCCGCGTCCGCGTCTGAGCCGACACCGGAAGGTCGGCGGATCTACTCGCACTCTTCGGCCGCTCGCGGGAGCCACATCCGGACTACCGTGCCGGTCGGCTCACGGGTGTCGATCTCGAGGTCGCCGCCGGACTCCGTGACGATCCAGTGGACGAGCCAGAGGCCGAGCCCGCTCGCGTGTTCGAGCGCCGTCTCCCGCGCCTCCGAGAACACCGTCCGCTCGACCGGCGGGATGCCGGGGCCGTCGTCGGCCACGTCGAGCCGGAACCGGTCGCCGTCGGCGACGACCGTCGCCTCGACGTGCGGATCATCGTCGTCGTTGTGGACGACAGCGTTCTCCAGCACGTTCCGGACCGCGGACTCCAGCAGTTCGTCCGCGGCGACGACGGCGGAGTCGGGCACCGTCACCGTCACCGTCGCCCGCGGGAACGACGAGCCCAGCGACTCGCAGAGGCGGTCGACGAGTTCGGCGAGGTCGATCTCGGTCTTGTCGGCGTCGCTGTGCAGCGCGACATCGATCTCGCGCGCCTGATCGCTGAGGTGCGTCAGCGTCTGTACCTTCCGGTCGATGACGTCGAGGTACGGGTCGCCCTCCTCGTCGACGTGGTCGCGGAGCAGGTCGGCGTACCCGCCGATGACGTTGGTGTCGTTCTTCAGGTCGTGGCGCAGCACGCGGTTCAGAACCTGGAGCCGCTGTTCGTACCGCCGGGCCTCCGTCACGTCGGTTGCGGTGATGACGACCTCGCGCGCGTCCTCGAACAGCCGCTCGATCACCGTCTCGAACCGGCGCCAACTGCCGTCGCCCCGGGCGATCCGGTGCGTGATCGACTGGGGTTCGGCGCCCTCGAAGGCGCGCTCGAACGCCTGCTGCGCCTCGCGTCGGTCCTCCGGGTGGACCAGGTCGATCACAGGACGTCCCTCGATCGCCGCGGGAGCGTGACCGAGCAGGCGCTCAATCGAGGGGCTCACGTACCTGATCAGGCCGTCCTCGCCGCAGACCGCGATCACGTTCGGCGACTTCTCGATGAGGGCGCGGTAGCGCCGCTGGAGCGTTTCCCGCTCGGTGACGTCGCGGAACAGCAGGACCGTCCCGCCGCGGGTCGTCCCCGGGCCGGTGATGTCGTGGACGTCAACCGTCAGGAACCGCGGCGCGGCGTCGTCGCCGCCGACGGTCACGCGGAACTCGTCGTCGGACGACGCTTCCCCCTCGTCGGACCCCGCCTCCGTCACCGCGTCGACGACCGGCGGGGCGTCGGCGAACGCCTCGTCGGCGCGGGCGCCGAGTTCGGCGTCGGGAAACAGCGCCTGAGCCGGGTCGTTGCGATCGATCACCCGGCCGTCGGCGTCGCAGACGACCACGCCATCGGAGAGGTTCGCGAACACCGCGTCGCGGGCGATCGGCGACACGTCGAGCAGCCGGTACCGGAACACGACCCACGCCAGCAGCGCCGAGGTCCCGCTGAAGGCGATCGGCGTGAAGTCGACCACGCCGTCCGCCGGACCGACGAGCCCGAAGATGCCGGCCGCGCCGAGCGCCGGCGGCGCGACGCCGGCGGCGAAGAGGAGGGCGGCCTGCCGGCGGAACACGCCGTCACGGGAGACCGCGGCGTAGCCGAGCACGCCGAAGGAGAACAGGTTGACCGCGTAGGTGTACCCGACGAATCCGAGCAGGGCGGGCGTCGGCGCGTAGCCGAGGAGGCGGTACCCGCCGGCGTCGACGAGCGAGGGGTCGGCGTAGAACAGCGGGTCGGCGCCGACCGTCAAGACGGCAACGGCGGTCGCGGCCGGGACGACCCAGAAGAGCGCGAACCGGCGGCGACCGAGCCACTCGGTCCGGTCGACGTACGAGAGGACGAAGGCGGGCCACGCGACCGCCAGCCCCGCGGTCCCGAGCCAGACGAAGCGGTTGAAAAGCAGCGTGGGACCGAGCGCGGTCGCCGATAGCTGCGCCGCGTACGCCAGCGACCAGACGCCGGCGCTGCCGGCGACGCCGACGAAACTCCACAGGAGCGCCCGGCCGCCGCGAGAACGGTTCGCGGCCGCGTACGCGGCGAATCCGAACGACGCGACGGCCGCGACGAGCAGCGGAACCGTGTACGGCGTCGGTTGCCACGCCATCGATACCGGTAGGATGCGAGTAGTCGGTAAAAAGGGACCGAATCCTCTAACCAGTTCGAGCGGCGTCGATCCGTATGCTCGAACCCGGCGACGACGCGCCCGCGATCACGCTCACCGACCACCGCGGCGAGACGGCCACCGTCGACCCGACCGCGGCCGGCCACACGGTGGTGTACTTCTACCCGCGCGCCGACACCCCCGGCTGTACCGCCGAGGCGTGCGGCTTCCGCGACGAGTGGGACGCGTTCGAGGACGCCGACATCGCCGTCGTCGGGATCAGCGACGACCCGGTCGAGGACCTCGAACCCTTCGCCGAGGAGTACGACCTCCCCTTCACGCTCCTCTCGGACCCGGACGGCGCGGTGTCGAGCGCGTACGACTCCTACGGCGAGAAGTCGATGTTCGGGAACACCTTCGACGGCGTGTTCCGGAACACGTACGTCATCGACGACGAGGGAACCGTCGTCTTGGCGTACGAGGGGGTCTCCCCCGAGGACCACGCCGTCGAGATACTCGACGACATCCGCGCGCTCGACGGCTGATCGGGGCGGTCGACGCCGTCGAGGGCGACCGCTATCCCGACGGGCTGATCCCGGCGACCGCGTCGGCGATCTCGCGGCGCTTCAGCAGGCCGAAGCCGAGGACGATGACCGCGAAGCCGGCGACGGTGAACGCCGTTACCGGCTCGGCGAGCAGCAGGGCGCCCGCGACGGTGGCGACGACTGGCACGACGTACGAGACGAGGTTGATCTCGAAGGGGCCGAGCCGGTCGAGCAGCGTGAAGTAGATGGTGTACGCCACCGCCGACGAGCAGAGCCCGAGGAACGCCAGCGCGATGAGCGCGCGCGGCGCCGCGGCGGGGAGGCGCTGGCTCTCGCCGATCCCGAGGCTCAGTGCGTGGATGGCCAGCGCGCCGAACCCCATCGCCCACCCGGTGAGCGCGACGCTGGAGAACGACGTCTCGACGGTCCGGAGCCCGACGCTGCCGACCGCGACGGCGACGACGCCGATCGCGATCAGCCCGACGCCGACCGCGACGCCCCCGCCGAGGCTCGCGGGGTCCGGCTGTGCGACGAGGCCGACGCCGAGGAACGCGAGGACGACCCCGACCGCGCCGCGCGCGTCGAGGTCCGCCCCGCCGATCCACAGGGCGGCGACCGCCGCGGTCGCGATGGGGACGAGGCTGTAGGTGATCGAGGCGATGCCGCTCGTGGTGTACTGCTGGCCGACGAACAGCAGCGCGTTGTTCGCGGCCACGGAGAGTCCGCCGCTGAACCCGATCGCGGCGAGGTCGCCGCGCGTCCGCGGAAACGGACCGTCCTGCGTGACGAACACGTACGACAGCAGCGCCAGCGCGGCCACGTCGAACCGGTAGGCGGCGTACAACACCGGCGGATAGTAGTCGAGGCCGACCTCGATGGCGACGAACGATCCGCCCCACAGCAGGGCGAGGGTGAAGAACAGGAGGGCGTCTCGGTACCGTGACACGGTCGACCGAACGCGGGCCGCGGGTAAAGCGGTGTCCGTCGCGGCCCGGACCGCCGGTGCCGGCTCGTCCGGCCGTGACGCCGTGTCTGGAAGTCCCGACCCGTCCGGCGGGTCCGTCGCGCCGCGGCCCGCTCAGTAGCCGCGGACGATGAGGTAGTCCGCGAGGTCTTCGAGCAGGCTCCGAGAGCCGCTCTCGGGGAGCACTCCGAGGTGGTCCTTCGACCGCGCGGTGAGGTCCTCGGCGGTCTCGCGGGCGTACTCGATCGAGCCGACCTCTTCGAGGGCCGCGACCGCGTCGTCGATGGCCGCCTCGGTCACCGCCGCGGGCGTGTCGGCGTCAACGAGCCCGTCGACGTCGACTCCCTGTTGTCGGGCGTGGAGCGTGATGAGCGTCTCCTTCCCCTCCACGAGGTCGGAGCCGCGCTGCTTCCCGAGCTCCTCCGAGGGGACGGTGAGGTCGAGCACGTCGTCTTGGATCTGGAACGCGCGTCCGGAGTCGATCCCGTACTGATACAGGGCGTCGACGACCGCCTCGTCGGCGCCGAGTAGGAGGGCGGGCGTCGCGGCCGAGGCGCCGTACAGCACCGCGGTCTTCAGCTCGACCATGTCCAAGTACTCGTCGGGGAGGATGTCGTCGCGGCTCTCGAAGGCGACGTCGAGGGCCTGCCCCTCGCAGATCTCGGTACAGGTCGACGCGAGCATCCGCATCGCTTCGAGCCCGTGTTGCGGGTCCGCGCCCGTCTCGGTCATGAACTCGAACGCTTTCGAGTAGAGGGTGTCGCCCGCGAGGATCGCCGTCGAGACGTCGTACGCCTCGTGGACTGCCGGGACGCCCCGCCGGAGATCGTCCTCGTCCATGATGTCGTCGTGGATCAGCGTGAACGACTGGATCACCTCGATGGCGACCGCGGCCCGCATCACGTCGACCTCGTCGCCGTCGAGCGACGGGAACGCGCGGAAGTCGGCGCCCATCGGCTCGGTGCCGGTGACCGCCTCAGCGGCCAGGGTTGTCACCGTCGGGCGGAGCCGCTTGCCGCCGGCCTCGAGGATGTATCGGGTGGCCTCGTACAGTCGCTCAGGCTCCTGGACCGGCAGCTCCTCGTCGATAGCGGCGTTGACGAGCTCACGCCGCTCGCGGATGGCGTCGAGCACCCGCGCCTCCTTCGTCTCGCTCGTCATTCGACGAGCTGGATCGTGGACCCGTTCTGCGTGACGTGGACGTCGCGTCCGAGCTTGTACCCCTGCGTCTTCGCGAGGTCGACGTACGGCGAGCGACCCTTGAGCGTCTGGTGGCCGGGGATGAGATGCTGCGGCTGGAGCGCCTGTAGCATCTCGTAGTGGCCCTCCTCGCGGAGGTGGCCGGAGACGTGGATGTCGTCGTAGAGGCGGGCGCCCTGCATCCGGAGCAGCTGTTCGGACTGGTAGCGCTGCCCCTCGTTGGTGGGTTCCGGGATGACGCTCGCGCTGAAGACGACCTTGTCGCCGTCGTCGATCTCGTAGGGGGTCTCGCCGCGGCCCATGCGGGTGAGCATCGCGCGCGGCTCGCCCTGGTGGCCCGTCACGATGGGGAGGAAATTGCCCTTCCCCTCCTTCATGATCCGCTTGAACGCGCGGTCGACCGACTTCCGGTGACCGTACATGCCGACGTCGCCCTGGAAGTCGACGAAGTCGAGCCGCTCGGCCGTACCGGAGTACTTCTCCATCGAGCGCCCGAGCAGGACCGGCTGGCGGCCGATCTCGCGGGCGTACTCGACGAGGGTCTTCACGCGGGCGATGTGCGAGGAGAACGTGGTGGCGATGATGCCGCCCGTGTAGTCCTCCATCGATTTCAGCGTGTCCTCGACGTGTTTCTTCGCGTACGACTCGGAGGGGGTCCGGCCCTTGCTCCCGGCGTTCGTACAGTCCTCGATGTACGCGAGGACGCCCTCGTCCTGCCGGCCGATCTCGCGGAACCGGTCCATGTCGACCGGGTCGCCGATGACGGGGTCGTGGTCCAGGCGCTTGTCGAGGCCGTAGACCACCGCGCCCTCGGGCGTGTGGAGGACCGGGTTGATCGCGTCGATGATCGAGTGGGTGACGTTGACGAACTCTAGTTCGACCTGCTCGGAGTCGCCGATCGCCATCGACGCGCCGGGCTTCATCTTCACGAGGTCGTTGTCCACCTGGAACTTGCCCTCGTCTTCGATCTGCTGGCGCACCAGTTCGATCGTGTACGGCGCGGAGACGATCGGCGCGTCGTAGCGGTGGGCGAGCTTCGGGATCCCCGCGATGTGGTCGAGGTGCCCGTGGGTGGGGACGATCGCCTTGACGTCGCCTTCGAGTTCGCTCATCACCCGATCGTCCGGGATAGCGCCCATGTCGATCAGGTCGAGGCTGTGCATGCTCTCGGTCTCCACGTTGTCGTGGATGAGGACCTTACTGAGGTTCAGGCCCATGTCGAAGATGACGATGTCCTCGCCCGCCCGGACCGCCGTCATCTGTCGACCGACCTCTTCGTAACCGCCGAGTGTCGCAATTTCGATTTCCATGGTGTTGTCGTGTTTGACGCCGTGGTCGGCGCCGGTCACTGAAACCCCGCAAGGAGCCGTCGGCGCTACGTCCTACCGCGCGTCGTTGAAGGCCCCGCTACGGCCGAGTCACCGCGACTCACCGTGTCCCGCGGGAGTGTGGTACATCGGCGTACTCCCGCGCACGTTAAAAACTCCCGGGTTCGGCCCCGCGGCGGGGATTCGCGCCCGAACTGGCCCCACAAAGGGTTTCACGCTCTCGATCGAACCCCCGGCGATGGCAGACGTACCCCGCCGCCGAGCCCTCCTCGCGGCCGCGTCAGGGATCGCCGCGCTGGCCGGCTGCGCCGGTAGCGACTCCGCGTCGAACAGCTACCCCGTCCGGGGCGATCAACCGATAGACGGGTACGAACTCGAACGAGCGCGCGACGAGAGCGGCGAGCCGATCCTCACCGGCGGTGAAGAGACGCCGTCGAGCGAAACCGACGAGCGCGGGCGACGGCGGCCTCGCGCCCGGCGCGTATTGGTCTCGGGCGACGGCCTCGACGCACTCGACTTCGCCGAGACCGCGGCCGCCGACCGCCTGCGGTCGTTCCTCGACGGGACGGACTTCGAGTCGGCGTCGGCCTACCTTCTCTCGATGCCGGTGACGGCCTGTCGCGATGTCCGGCTCCGGTCTGTCGCCGTCGAGCCGTCGGAGCTCGCCGACGGCGACCTCCACCCCCGAGCCGACTTCTGCCGGGCGTACCGCCCGGCCGACGTCGAGTGCGATCCGGAGGCCGTCCACACCGTCGGCTTCGCGATCCGACTCCCCGTGGCGGCGGAGCGGTCGAGCGGGAGCGGAATGGGGATGCGTGGCTCCTGTCGACAGGGAGATCCGCCTGCCGTGTTCAACTCCTCGGCACCCGGCGCGGGAGGTGATGGCGAGTGAGCCGCGAGTCGACGGGTCGCGGGTCCGGTTCGCACGGCGGCTCAAGCTCTCGCCGCCGGTTCCTCGCAGGGGTCGGAGCGGCGGTCGGGACGGCTGCGGTCGCCGGCTGCTCCGGACTCCCGTTCGGCGGCGGCGAGGAGCGCCGCGGCTCGCCCGTATCGCTCCCGTCCGGCGCCGTGGGGACCGTCGACTGGCCGGCGTCGCCGTTTCCGGCGACCGTACCGGAGTCGCTCGCGGACGCCCACGAGGCGCGGGCCCGGAGCCTACTCGACGACGTGCCGGCCGAGCCGGGGATAGCCAACGCTGCGGTGGCGACGGAGATCGGTTCCGACCGCGAGCGGGCGCTGGAGCGGGCGGACGCCGGAGTGACAGCCGAGTGGCCGGTGGACATCCTCTCGGCGTGGCGTCGTCGTCGGGAGGACGCCGCGGCGGTGCGCGGCGCGTACCGCGCGGCCACCGGCGTCGACGACGGCGCCGACCTGGCCGCTCGGCGGAGCGCGGTCCGGGACGCTCGGGGCGCGCTCGCCGCCGAGGTGGAGTACCGAGCCGAGTCGCCGGTCGCGGCGGCGCTGGCGTACGAGCCGGTCGAATCACTGCTCGCGGAGTGCGAGCGGCACGTCCGGCCGGAGCTGACGTACCCCGCCGACCCGGTCGCCGAGCCGTTCCGAGCCGGCGAGGCGACGGCTCGGGTCGAGCGCGGGCGGGCGACCGCGGACGACGCCGAGAGCCTCCGGAACGCGTACCTCGACGGGCGCGACGGACCGGTCCCGCGGTGGGCGTCGCTGGTCGCGGCCGCCGACGAGCTGCGGGGCTCCGTGAGTCGGACACGCTCGACCGTCCGGGAGCGCGCCGGCGGCGACGACCCGCTCGGCGGCGAGGACCTGAGCGGGACGGTCGCACAGGAGCTTGTGGCCACGGGCGAGCTCCGGACCGACTCGGCCGTCGAGGACGTCGAGCGGGCGGTCGACGCCGGCGACTGCGCCACGGCCGTCGTCGAGTCCGGCGTTGCGTTGGCCGAGCTCGACGCGTTTCGGGCGGCCGTCGGCGAGATCCGCGACGGCGAACACCGGGAGGCCCCCTCGGAGTCGTCCGTGCGGTCGGCCGCGGAGCGGGCGCGGACGGCGGTCGGCGAGGCCGTCGCCGGCGACGATCCGCTGGCGACGCGGCTCGTCCGCCCCGGGCTGGACGGCTTCGAGTACGTCGCCGACCGCGTCGAGGAGGGGTACAGCTCGGCCCGGCGGACGCAGGCGACCCTTGAGTACGTCGCCCTGTACGCCGCGGCGGTCCCGGCGGCGAGCGAGTTCGTCCGCGAGCGGCTGGACTGACGGACTGCGGCGGGCGCGAGCGCGAAGTTCGTGTCAAACCGACCGGCCTCGGGGGCTCCGTCCCGGTATTTTTATTACCGCGACGGGCGGCGATACGGACAATGAGTGGACGACCCCTCGACGTGCTCGAAGCGTCGCTCGAGGAGCCCGTGACGGTACACCTGAAGGACGGCACGACGTACTACGGCGTCCTCGGCGGCTACGACCAGCACATGAACGTCGTCATCGAGCCGGAGGCTGACGTGGACGGCCGCGTCGACGAAGACCTCGACGGCGAGTTCGCGGTCGCGATCGAAGACACAACGATTATACGCGGCGATAACGTCGTCACAATCAAAGCATGACCGGCGCAGGTACGCCCTCCCAAGGGAAAAAGAACAAGACGGTTCACGTGAAGTGTCGACGCTGCGGCGAGAAGTCCTACCACGTCAAGAAGGAGCGCTGCTCCTCGTGCGGCTTCGGCGAGTCCGCCTCCCGGCGCGACTACGCCTGGCAGTCGAAGACCGGCGACAACTGAACTGCGGTTCTTCTCTTCGCTTCGTCTTCACCGTCGACTAGCCGCGGCGTTTCGCTCGGCTGGTCCTCCCGGCCCCGCGGTCGGCGCGGTTTCGATCCCCCGACCGCTCCGCCGCCGAGCCAACCGTTAACCGGATCAGTCGCCGAACGCGGGTATGGACCTTTCAGTCGTCGACCTCTCGCCGGTCCCCCGGGGCGGCACCGCGGCGGACGCGTTCGCGAACACGGTCGACGCCGCGCGCCACGCCGAGCGACTGGGCTACGAGCGGTTCTGGGTCGCCGAACACCACGGGATGGGCGACCGCCTCGCCGGCACCACGCCAGAGGTGCTGCTCGGTCGGGTCGCGGGCGCGACCGACTCGATCCGGATCGGAAGCGGGGCCGTTCTCTTGAACCACTACAGCCCGTTCAAGGTGGCCGAGTCGTTCGGCGTCCTCGACGGGCTGGCGCCCGGCCGCGTCGACCTCGGGATGGGCCGCGCGAACGGCTCGCCCGCCTCCGACCGCGCGCTCGGCACCGACCGCCGCGTCGAGAACCCGAACGAGGACCACCGAGAGCGGATCACCGCGGTGGTGAACCACCTCCGCGACGCCTATCCGGACGAACACCCGTACGCCGACCTGTCGGTGCCCGGGTCGGCCGAGGGGCCGGCCGTCCCGTGGGTGCTGGGGTCGAGTCCGGCGAGCGGGGAGATCGCCGGCGAGCTGGGCCTGCGCTACTGCTTCGCCGGCTTCATCCGGCCCGGGTTCGCCGAGCGCGCGTTCGCGGCGTACCGCGAGGCGTTCGACCCCGACGCCGGCCCCGGCGGCCTCGACGAGCCGCAAGGGATGGTCGCGGTCAACGCGGTGGCGGCCGAGACGGACGCGGCCGCGGCCCGTCGGCGCGCGCCCGCAGAGGCGACGTTCCGGCGTATGAAACGCGGTGAGCTCGGCGACGAGACGCCGACCGAGGAGGAGGCGATCGACGAGCTAGGCGGCGCGCCGGACCCGACGCCGGCGACGCTGGACGACGACGAGTGGCCGCGGTCGATCTCCGGGAGCCCGGAGACGATGTCGGGCCTGCTGGAGCAGTTGGCCGACCGCGTCGGCGTCGACGAGGTGATGATCCAGCACACGGTGCCGGACCGCGAGGCCGCGCTCGATTCGCACGCGCTCCTCGCCGAAGCGACGGACCTAGATCTACGCGCCGACTGATGCGCAGACGGCTGGCGAGCGGACGACTGACGCCTCGACGGGGAGCCGTAGCGACCGTGGCGACGACAGACCGTCGAAGTGACGGGAGGTGACGGACGGCCCGCCTCGGTTCCGGTACGGACAGGCGTTTAGTCGTGTGCCTAATAGTCGCACACATGTCCGACGACGAGCCGACGGGGCGACCCTCGCTCGAGGCGGTGACCGAATGGGACGGCGGCGTCAGTTGGGTCGCGCATCCCGAGGAAGACGCGATGCGCGGGAGTCACGCGCTCACGACCGAGGGCGGGGTCTGGATCGTCGATCCGCTCGACGCCGACGGGCTCGACGACCGGCTGAGTGACCTCGGCGAGGTCGCCGGCGTGGTCGTGACCCACGACCGACACACGCGGGACGCCGAAGCGATCGCGGCGCGCCACGGCGTCGCCGTGTTCGTCCCGGAGTGGATGGACCTGACGCGAGAGAAACTCGACGGCGAGCCGGAGCCGTTCGACGCGGAGCTCCCCGGCACGAACTACGAGGCCCACCGCCTCATCGACACGGACGAGTGGGAGGAGGCGGTCCTCGTCGACGAGTCCGGTGGGACCCTCGTCGTCATGGAGACGCTTGGCACCCTCCCGGGGTTCTGTGAGGGCGACAACGACGTCGGCGTCCATCCGGCGCTCGACGAGGCGCCGGAGGGCCTCGCCGACTACCGCCCGGAGCGAATCCTGGTCGGGCACGGCGAGAGCGTCTCCGAGGGGGGCGCGACGAAACTGGCGGCGGCGCTCGACGCCGACTGAACCGGCCCTCATGACGAGTTCCGGTGGTGCCCCTGCGAGTTCCGGAGCCGGGATGCGTGGTTGCTCGGGGTCGTTCCGCCCGTTCCGCCTCGAGAGACGGGTCAATTGATTACCGTACGGTCCGTATCAGCGGTCCGTATGGGGCAGGGCTACGGAGTCGGGTTCCGATCGCTCACGACGGAAGTGACGGACCACCGTCCCCCGGTCGAGGGCGACATCCCGTCGTGGCTGTCGGGGACGCTCATTCGGAACGGTCCGGGGCTGTTCGATGTCGGCGGTGAGCGACTCGGGCACTGGTTCGACGGACTCGCGATGCTTCGGCGATACGCGTTCGAGGACGGGGCACTGTCGTACTCGAATCGCTTCCTCCGCACGGACGCCTACGCGGACGCGATGGACGGCTCCGTCTCCGGGCAGTTCGGGACCGACCGGACGGGCGTGGGGAAAATCGCGTCGTGGCTGCGGGCGCTCGGCCCGCCGGAGATCACGGACAACGCGAACGTTCACGTCGCCCGCCTCGACGGCGAGCACGTCGCGCTCACCGAGGCGCCGCGTCGGATCGCGTTCGACCCCGCGACGCTCGAGACCCGAGGCGCATTCGGCTTCGACGACGACCTCGGCGAACACGTCACCGCCGCGCACCTCGTGCGCGACCCCGAGACCGACGCGTGGTTCGGCTTCGTGACCGAGTTCGGTCGAACGCCCGAGTATCACGTCTACCGGCTCGCCCCGGACCGTCGCGCCAGGGAACGGGTCGCGTCGATCGCGGCGGACGGCCCGGGGTACATCCACGACTGTAGCATCACGACCGATCACGTCGTCCTCGTCGAGACGCCGCTCGTGATGCCGATCCGCCGCGCGCTGAGCCCGTTCTCCGAGGGCATCCTCGACGTCCTCGATTGGCAGCCGGAGCGCGGCACGCGCGTCCTCGTCGTCGATCGCGAGACCGGCGACCTCGTCGCGGATCCCGCGCTCCCGCCAGTCTTCGCCTTCCATCACGTCAACGCGTACGCGACGGGCGACGAGGTCGTCGTAGACCTCGTCGAGTTTCCCGACCCCGGTATCGTCGACGCGATGCGCCTCGACGCGCTCGACGGTGACCCCTCGGACGCCGACGTCCCCGACGGGCGCCCAGTCCGGTATCGGGTCGACCTGCGGTCCAACGAAGTCGACCGGTCGACGCTCCACCGGGTCGGCGTGGAGCTCCCCCGAGTCGCCCCCGACGTCGTCGGCCGCGAGTACCGGTACGCGTACGCGCAGGCGACGGACCGCGAGGGCGCGAACGGACTGGTAAAGCTCGACGTCGAGACCGGTCGGACGCGCGAGTGGTGGGAGGACGGCGTCTTCGTGGAGGAGCCGATCCCCGTGCGGCGGCCGGGCGCGACCGCCGAGGACGACGGCGTCGTCGTCGCGCCGGCGCTCGACAGCCGCGCGGAGGAGACCCGCCTGCTCGTCTTCGACGCCGGGACGCTCGCACTCCTCGCCGACGCGTCGCTCCCCCACGCGGAGCCGTTCGGCTTCCACGGCCGGTTCTTCCGTGACACTTGAGCGTCACCGCACCGTCCGTTGTCCGCTGTACCGACCCCGTTATATGAACTCGGAGTTCCGCGGCCCGTTCGTGACGTGGACCTCGAACGGCTGCGTGCCGACGTCGTCCCGTTCGACGAGGTGCCAGTACGTTTCCGCCATCTCGTCGGGGTCGAGGAACGTGTCGCCGTCCCGGTCCGGGGACCGTTCGCGAACCCCCGGCGAGTCGATCTGCCCGTCGATGACGACGTGAGCGACGTGAACGCCCTCCGGGCCGAACTCCTGCGCGATATCCATCGCCATCCCGCGGGCCGCGAACTTCGCGGCCGTGAACCCGATCGCGCCGCCGAGGCTCCGCACCGACGAGGTGGCGCCGGTGAAGACGACCGTCCCGCCGCCCGTCTCGAGCATGTCGTCGACCGCCTCCTGCGAGCAGGCGAACGCGCCGCGGCCGTTCACCGCCCACGACTCCTCGAACTCCTCGACGCTCGTGTCCATGAGTCCCGTCCAGGAGGCGGCGCTCACGTGGTTCACGAGAACGTCGACCGGTCCGAACGCCTCTCGGACCGTCTCGAACCCGTCCCGGATCTGCTCGACCGCCGTGAGGTCCGTCGGGACGGCGAGCCCCTCGCCCGGGTCCGGCAGGTCCGCGGCGAGGTCTTCGAGATAGTCCGCCGACCGGGCGAAGAGCGCGACTCGACAGCCTTCGGCTGCGAACTTTCTGGCGAGCGACTCGCCGAGTCCCGGACCGACGCCCGCGATGACCGCTGTTCGCGTCATACGTCGCGTACTCGGGCCTCCCGTGTAAATTGTGGCGACGGCGTGGGGTAGCTGTCCCCGCGTGCGATGCCGACATCGGCGGGGCGGACCGGTCGATGCGCACCGAACGTCAGCCGGACGTGCCGGCGCCGCTTCCGGCGGGCGCCCTCGACGGCCGGCGGTGAACCGGGGGTAAGACGTCGTCCTCGTCGATCTCGTCCCAGTCGAAGGCGGGGACGAGGACGTCGAACTCGGGAGCGATGTCGACGGGGTCGATAGCGGTGACCGCCCCCTGGTCGGGGGCGACTCGATGCGGTTCGGCGACGTGGAGCGTCGGCGGCGACGCGAGGCCGAGTCCCTGCGGTGGCTCGTACGCGAGTCCGTCCCTGGCCGTGAGGTAGATCTCGCGACGACCGTAATCGAGGACGACCACTCGCTCCTCGCCGTCGGCTCGCCGCACGACCGCGTACAGCGTCTCGCGGGACCACGGACCGACCGGGTCGAGGTCCGCCGCGCGGGTGACGTGGACGTTGTGCCGCGAGCGCGGATCGAGGACGTCGTCGGGCCCCCCGAGCAGTTCCGGCCGGCCGCCGATCGAGCCCATACGCGCACGTATCGGTGTCTTCACGCATATATCTCTCCCCGTATCGCGTGCGGCGTCCGGCCTCGCTCGTGGCCGAGATCGCCTGCTCGCTCGCCGGCGACCGGCGACGCGACCCTACTCCACGCGGTCGCGGGCGGCGGCGACGAGCATCGGGAGCATCACGGTCGCGTCGCCGTGGACGGAGGCGTTGCGCGCGTCCTTCTCCAGCTTCCCCCACGAGCGCGCCTCCTCGAGCGTCGCGCCGGAGAGCCCCCCGGTCGCCTCGGGGTCCATCGTGATCTGGACGGCGTAGTCGTACGCCCGCGGCGTGACGAGCATCGTCTGGAGCGTGAAGTTCTTCGGCACGCCGCCGCCGACGAGCAGGCAGCCGGCGTCGTCGGCCTCGAACGCGAGGTCGGTCAGCTCGGTCATGTCGGCGAGCGCGTCGAGCGTGAAGTCCGCGGTCTGGGCGTACATCCACGCCTGAAGCCCCAGCACGGAGTCCTGGACCGCCGGACAGTATATCGGCACGTCCGACTCGTAGGCGGCGGCCGCGACCCCCGGCCCTTCGGGCACGTCGTCGCGGTCGTTGACTTCGGCGTTGGCGCGGCCGAGCTCGCGCGTGAGGTCGGCGATGGAGACCGCGTCGGTCCCGTCAGCGTCGGGGTCGGCCTCCAGCGCGGGGAACACCTCCTCGCGGAGGTGCCCCTCGAACTCGGCGAAGTGCTCCTGCGGGAGGTAGACGTTGTAGATGCGGTCGACCCCCTCGTCACGGAGCCCCTCGTCGTGTTCGCGGAGGCTCTTCTCCGGGTCGTGGGTGCGCCCGTGGTGGTGCTTCCCGCCGATGGCCTCGATGGCGTCGTGGGTGAGGTTCGCCCCGGTCGTCACCAGCGCGTCGACGTAGCCGTCGCGGATGAGGTCGGCGACGACCCGGCGCATCCCGGCGGGCACCATCGCGCCGGCGAGCGAGAGGAACACGGTACAGTCGTCGTTCGCGAGCATATCGGCGAGCACGTCGCCCGCCTCGTTGACGGACGCCGCCCCGATCCCCGCGTCGCCGTAGCCGTCGACGAGTTCGCTCACCGTCATCCCCGCCGTCGCGCGCGTGTGGCCGACCGGGTCCTCGTGGAACTCCTCGCGGTTCGGCTCGCCGCCGGTGCCGTCACCGTCGGCGTGATCGCCTTCACCGCCGTGATCCTCGCCACCGGCGTCCGCGGCGTCGTCTCGGGAGTCCCCGTCGCTGTCGGTCATGGCTCCGACTGGGGTCGGCGCGCGTTTGAAACGACCGATCTATCGGTCGGCGGCCCCACCGCTCACCGGCGGGAACAGCGCCAGTTCGTCGCCCGCCTCCAGCGTCGCGTCGAGCCCGTCGTCGTGGCGGACGCTCCGCCCGTTCCGGAGGACGTTGATGTGGTCTGCGACGCTCCCGTCCTCGATCACGCGGTCCCGGAGGTCGGGGTGCGCGTCCAACAGCGCGTCGAGCGCGTCGCCGACCGTGTCGCCCGGCTCCGCGTCGACGGTCACCGCGCGGTCGCCCGCGATCTCCGCGAGGTCGGCGAACAGCTTCCACTCCATAGCAGATCCCCGCGCGGGCGGCTCAAGAGCGTTGCGTCCCGTCGGAGTCGACGGCGGCGTCGCCGTCGTCTTCGACCCCCGCCGCGTCGCCGTCCCCGGTCGCGGCGGACTGGGCGGCGCCTGCGGCCTCCGCGGCCGACGCCGCCGTCTGGGCGCTCCCCGCGGTCGACGCGGCCGCCTCGAACGACCGGATCGCGTCCGGACGCCCGACGAGGTACGCCAGGTCGCCAGCGCCGAACGCGTAGTCGTGCGGCGGGATCGGCTGGACGGACCCCGCCGCCGGTCGGACCGCGGCGACGACGGCGCCGACCTCGCCGACGGTGCTCCCGTCGAGGTCGCTCCCGGCCGCGACCGTGGCCGAGGCCATCGTCTCGTCCGCGCTCCGCAGCAGCGAGGCGAACTCGCGATCCGCCCGCGGCTCGGCGGGGAGCGTCACGAGCCGATAGCCGCCTTGGTCGGTCAGGCGTTCGGCGTCCGACTCGTCGAGCGCGACGGTGACCGCGTCGCCGGCGACGCCCCGCAGTTCGCCGGTCGTGACGCGCTCCGGCTCCGGGTCGTCGCGCCACAGCTGGACCGTGTCCCCGGCGGTGGCGTTGTTCGGCGGGTCGGCCGCCACCGCCACCGCCGCCGACTCCGGCGCGAGCGTCGGGCCGAGCCCGGCGGCGCGGGAGCCGACCGCGAAGTACTCGACCGACCCGTCCGCGTCGAGGTCGACGTCGACGTAGCCGACGCCGTACTCGTCTTTGAGCCGGGTGACGAGCCGTTCGCGGAGCGACTCCGGAGAGAGCTTCCGGGGGAAGAGCAGCGTCTTCTCGGCGATCTCGTCCTTCTTCTCCGGGGAGACGGGGTCGTACGTCTCCATGTCACCGATCTCGTCGGCCGGTGGGAGCGTCACCGCCGTGAACCGCCCGACAGCGCGCACGACCCCGCTGAGTTCGCCGTCGAGCTGCTTGGCGCCGGAGAGCGCGAACACGTCGACCGCGAGCCTGTCGCCCGCGTATCGGCCGACGGGCGCCATCACCACTGCGACGCCGAGCGAGACGAGGTTGAAGAACACGCTCTCGGGCGCCAACAGGGTCGGATTATCGCCGATCGCGACCGACCCCAGCGAGGTCGTGTTGAGGTACAGCGCGACGACCGCGACGCCCAGCAGCCCGGTCACCCCTTCGGGGATCGCCGTTCGGAAGTACCAGCGGTAGGAGAGCGCCGCGCCCCCGGTCAGGAGGGCGGCGACCACCGCGAACGTGACGAGCGTGACGACCGCCTGTCGCGGCCGCGCGAATCCGACCTCGACGGCGGCGAGGGGGACATCAGCGGCGGCGAGGGAGACGCCGACGGCGGCGACCGCACCGAGCGCGGGGCTCACGCGGCCACCTCCGCAAACCGGTCAAGCGCGTCGCGGCTCCCCACGACGAACAGGTCGTCGCCCGCCGACAGCGGCTGCGTCCCGTCGGGCGCGACGCGCCACGAGCCGTGACGGGCCGCGAGGACGGCCACGTCGTAGGCTTCGCGGACCTCGGCCTCGCCGATGGTGTGCCCGTCCAACGGTCCGCCGGCGGCGACGGTGACCTTGCGGAACCGCTTCCCCGTCCGCCGGAGCAGGGCCGTGAGCTCGTACTCGCGGCGGGTGCCCCGCGACAGCACCAGCACGCGCCCGCGGTCGGCGCGGAGGAGATCCGTCGCCTCGGAGCGGTTGACGGCGAGCGTCACCCGCCCCTCACCCCCGGTCGTCGTGGGCGCGGTCGCCGCCGGGGGCGAGGGAGCGTCCGTCTCCCCGCCGTCGGTTCGGAAGTCCTCCGAATCCGCGTCGTCGCCCGCGGGGGGAACCACAGTCGACGCCGCCCCGGCGCCCAGCTCCGGCTTCCCGCTCGACTGCGCGGCGATGACGGCGCCCTCGACGTCGATGTCCGGCGTTATCACGCGAACGACGTCGCCGCGGGCGATCCCGGTCGGCACGAGCGCCGACACCGACACCGCGCGCTTCCCGGCGGGCACCCGCTTCGAGAGCGCGCCGGTCGGCGGGGCGGCCGACACCGTCGCGCGCGCCTGTTCATCGATCCGGACCGACACGTCGGCCAGGTCGAACTCGGTGCGGAGCCGCTCCGCGAACCGGTCTTCCAGCTCCGCGAGCGGGAGGTCGGCCGGAAACGTCCAGTCGCCGTCGAGGATCGCGGCGCGCGTGTCAGCCGGCAGCGGCGGGTACCCCTCGATGTCGGTCACCTCGCCGGCGACCTCGACGGAGACGCGCCCGCGGCCGCCGACGAGCTCGATCACGTCCGTCGAGAGCGTGCGGTCGCGGAGCTGCTTGAGCGAGATCCGCTTGGGGGCGCTGGCGCCGAGGCGGTCCCCCTGCGCGTGGGCGTACAGCGAGATCATCAACACCACGACGATCGCCGTGAGGATCGCTGGCGCGCGCTCCGACGACCGAATCGTCTCGTCGTTGAGCGCGAGCAGGCCGCCGTTGACGCCGGCGATCGCGAGCGACAGCACGACCACTCCGAGCCCGGGGATCGTCACGTCGGTGACGTACTTGAACACGAACCCGAGGGTCCCGGCCACCAGCGCGGGAACGATCCCGGTGATCACGCCGAGGTAGACGCCGAAGACGATCTCGACGGGCAGCGACATACGGCGTCCAATCCGCGGCGCGGTTAAACCAGTACCGGCGCGAGCGACGCGCGGAGCGCCCGTCGGATCGATTCCGCGGCGGCCTCGCGGGGTTTAAGTTCGGTCTCGGCGACCCGGGAACATGGAGCTGACCCGGGACTGGGTGACCGTTCGGGCGTCGATCCTCCTGACGTTCGCGGTCGCGGTGCTGTCGATCCTCGCCGGGCTGGCCCAGATCGGGGGGCTCGGCGTCGACGGGCCGCTCGCCCCGTACGTGCTCCCGGTCGTCCGCCAGACGGTCGGGTTCACCGGGACGATAACCGGCTTCGCGATGTTCGGGAGCGGGTTCGCGCTCCGGAACGGCTACCGGATCGGGTGGTACACCACGGCCGTGTTGCTGCCGCTGACGGCACTTCAGGGGCTGATGCAGGCCTCCGTCCTGTCGTTCCCGCTCGTGGCGCTGTCGCTCCTCTCCGTGCCGACGCTCGTGGTCAACCGGGGGCGGTTCGACCGGGACTTCAGGCCCTCCCCGACGCAGTTGGCCGCGGGCGCGGCGCTCGTGGGGGCGGTCGCGTACGGGACGCTCGGGTCGTACGCCCTCAGAGACCAGTTCGAGGGCATCGAGACGATCGTCGACGCCTTCTACTTCACCGTCGTCACCGCCTCGACGGTGGGGTACGGCGACGTCCACCCCGCGACCGGTCCCGCCTCCGACATCGCGCAGCTGTTCGCGCTCTCCTCGCTCGTGGTGAACGTCGCCGCCTTCGCGGTGGCGCTCGGGGTCCTCCTCACGCCCGCCATCGAGGCGCAGCTCTCCAAGGCGCTCGGAAAGATGACCGACAGACAGATCGACCTCCTCGACGACCACGTCCTCGTGCTCGGCTACGGGGACCTGACGGAACCGATACTCGAAGAGCTCGACGCCCGCGACGGCGTCGAGTACGCCGTGGTGACGCCGGACGAGGCCGCCGCGAGGCGGCTCGCTGACCGCGACATCCCGGTGTACACCGCGGATCCCAGCGACGTCGACCCGCTCGAACACGTGAACCTCGACGGGGCCCGGGCGGTCGTCGCCGCCACCGAAGACGACGCGCACGACGCGCTGGCCATCCTCACCGCCCGCCAGCTCAATCCCGACGTGCGCATCGTCGCGGCGGTGACGCAGCGGGAGAACGTGGACAAGCTCCGGCGCGCCGGCGCCGACCAGGTGATCTCGCCGACGACGCTCGGCGGGCACATCATCGTCGACTGCGCGTTCGGCGCGGACAGCAAGGACGCGACGGAGGGAATCATCGAGGACATCGACCTCGACGACTGAGCGACGCTCAGGAGAGGTCGCGACCGCTCAGCGGCTCTGTCGGCCCTTCGTCTGCCGGTAGTCCCGGCTCAGGACGTTCTCGCGCATGTGGTCGCAGAAGGCGTCCGCCTCGGCGTCGCTCATCTCGCTCGGCTCTTTCATCGGCACGAGCTCGAACCCGCGTCCGCGAATCGTCGTCGCGTGTTCCGCGTCAACATCGAACGAGTCGGGCCGGCGAGTCGTGTACTCGACCGCCAGCTCGCGGAGCGGTCGGTCGCCGACCGGCACGATGATCTGGGGGTTTATCATCCGGATCTCCGCGTTGAGGAAGGGCTCGCAGGTGTCGACCTCCCGGTCCGTCGGCTCGCGGTCGGGGTGGCGACACCGCGTGAGGTTCGTGAAGAAGAGGTTTTGTACGTCCGGTTCCGCGGCGTCCGGCGCCGACCGGACGAACCCGAGGTCGGCGAAGATCGACTGGACGCGTTCGCCGCCGCCCGCGCCGGTGAAGGGGACGCCGTTGCGCTCGGCGGCCTCCGTGGGGCCGGTCCCGACGACGAGGAACTCCGCGCCGACGTCGCCGTAGCCGTGAACGACGCGGTCGCGAGCGCCGCACAGCTCGGCGCAGTTCTCGCAGTCGGCGTCCATCGCGAACGGGTTCTCGAAATCCGTCTGATTCGCGTCCACGGTTGCTCTGTGGGCTCCGCGTCCCTAAACGCTCCGCCGGGGAGGGCCGTACGAGGACGAGGCGGTGCGGAACGAGCGTGAAAAGCAGCGTGCGGCGGTGGCGCGGCCCGTTCAGTTCGGGACGTACCGGTCGCCGTCGCAGTCGACGAGTCCCTCGCTGCGGAGGGTCTTCAGGATGCTGTACAGGGAGAGCTTCTTCATCCCGAGCGACTCGCCCATCTCGGACACCGTGGCGTCGCCGTTCGTGGTCAGGTACAGGTACACGAGCTTGGCGCGGGGCGACTGGAGCTCCCGGGGCAGCGCGGGGGCCGCCGCGGACGCGGTCTCCGTCTCGATCATCTTGTCCGATATGACGGGTTCGACGATAATAAACCCCCTATTCAACGTTCGTCGAAACAGCGTGAATCGGTCTGAGAACGGCCCTGAAGCCATTTTTCTCTCAAATCGGACCGATAACGTCAATCGACGAACGGCGAATCGACGCGTATCGACGCTCGGTTTCGACCGTCGACGGATAAGGAACCGTGAACGATCCGGATCGATCGGGCGAAACGATCCGGGGCCGCCGCCGGACGGATCGGGGGCCGCGACCGGACCGGGCGAGCTCCGGCCCAAGAGGTCGGAGCCGCGACGCGCCGCCGCGGGCGACCGAGCGTCCCGGGCGGTTCAGTACGACCGGCTCTTCGGCTCGTACGTCTTGTTCTCGCCCTCGAGGACGACCGGCTTGTACCACAGTTCCGGCTCGCCGTCGTTCCACGAGACGAGCGTGTGCTTCAGCCAGTCCTCGTCTTTGCGCTCCTGGTGCTCCTTGCGCCAGTGGGCGCCCCGGAACTCCTCGCGAGCGAGCGCGCCCATCGTCAGCGCCTCCGCGAGGTCCAAGATGTTCCGCGTCTCGATCGTGTGGATGAGGTCGGTGTTGAACGTCCGGGACGGGTCCGACACCGCGACGTCCTTGTACGCCTCGCGGGCCTCGCGGAGGTCGGCTAACGTCTCCTCAAGCCGCCCTTCCTCGCGGAACACGTTGACGTTGTCCGTCATCGTTTCCTGAACGGCGGAGCGGATCTCGGCGTGGTTGCGGCCCTTCCGCGAGAGCAGTTCGTCGACGCGCTCCTGCGCTCGGTCGACGGCGCCGCCGAGGACGCTCTCGGCGTCGGTCGCCACGGCGCCGCCGTCGGCCGCGGCCGTGCCCGAACCGCTCGTCTCGCCGACCTCAACACCGAACTCGTAGTCGGCGGGCTGCCAGTCGCCCGAGCGGCCGGTCTCGATCTCGGCCTCACCCATCTCCTCGCCGGCGGCGTGGCGGCCGGCGCGCTTGCCGAAGACGATGAGCTCCGGCAGCGCGTTACCGCCGAGGCGGTTCGCCCCGTGGACGGAGGCGCAGGCGCACTCGCCGGCGGCGTACAGCCCGTCGATGACGGTCTCGCCGAACTCGTTCGTCTCGATGCCGCCCATCGCGTAGTGCTGACCGGGCTTGACCGGCATCGGCTCCGTGAGCCCGTCGGCGCCCTCGAAGTCCTCCGCGAGGTGGAGGATGTTCTCCAGGCGGTCGAGGATGCGCTCCTCGCCGAGGTGGCGCATGTCGAGGTGAACGTACTCGTCCTCGATGCCGCGCCCCTCGTTGACCTCGGTCAGCTCGGCGCGGGAGACGACGTCGCGGGAGGCGAGCTCGCCGTCGTTGTTCGCGTAGCCGTGTTCGAACATGAACCGCTCGCCCTCGCTGTTGTAGAGGATTCCCCCCTCGCCGCGGACGCCCTCGGAGATGAGGACGCCGGTCGACGGCAGCGTCGTCGGGTGGAACTGGATGAACTCCATATCCTCCATCGGGACGCCGGCTCGGTACGCCATCGCGACGCCGTCGCCGGTGTTCGCCACCGCGTTAGTGGTGTGGTCGAACACCTGCCCCATCCCGCCGGTCGCGAGGATAACGCCGTTCTCGGCGCGGAAGCCGCTTATCTCGCCGCTCTGGATGTCGTACGCGACGACACCGTGGCAGGTCCGCTCCGCGGGATCGTCCTCGTCGGTGACGGCCAGGTCCATCACGTGCCACTCGTCGTACACCGTGATCCCACGTTTGACCACCTGCTCGTACATCGTGTGGAGCATCTGGTGGCCGGTCTCGGCGCCCGCGTACGTCGTGCGCGGGAAGGACAGGCCGCCGAACGGTCGCTGCGAGACGCGCCCGTCGTCCTCGCGGGAGAACGGCATCCCCCAGTGTTCGAGGCGGATGACCTCCTCGGGGCTCTCCTGACAGAGCGCCTCGACCGCGGGCGCGTCGCCGAGGTAGTCGGACCCCTTCATCGTGTCGTACGCGTGGTCCTGCCAGGAGTCGGCGTCGCGCAGCGCCGCGTTGATCCCGCCCTCTGCCGCGCCCGTGTGCGACCGGACGGGATGGAGCTTCGACACCATCGCCACGTCCGCGCCCGCTTCCTGTGCCGCGATCGCCGCCCGGAGTCCCGCCCCGCCGGCCCCGACGACGACGACATCGTGTTCGTGCATTGTTGGTATGTAATTTCGTAAGTTCCGAAGTCCCTTGATACTGTCTGTCGGGATTACCAGAACTTCAGGTTGTTTTTGACCGCCTCGCGCTTCAGCTCCTGGATGTGCTCGGTGAGGGGGATGTCCTTCGGGCACACCTCCGTACAGGAGAACTGCGTCTGACACCGCCAGACACCGTGCTCCTGCTCGATGATCTCTAAGCGCTTCTGTTTCATCTCCTCGCCCTCGCGCTCGTCCATCGCGAACCGGTACGCCTTGTTGATCGCGGCCGGCCCGAGGTACTCGTTGTCCCCCGCGGCGACGTTACACGAGGACATACACGCGCCACACCAGATACAGCGCGTGGACATCTTGATCTTCTCGCGGTTCTCCCGGTCCTGGCGCTGCTCTTCGAGCTCGCCGTCCGGGTACTCGTCCGTCTGGAAGTACGGCTCGACGGCCTCCATCTGCTCGTAGAAGTGCTCCATGTCGACGACGAGGTCCTTCGTCACCTCGGCGTGGGGGAGCGGCTCGACGCGGACCGGCTCCTCGAGGTCCGATATCTGCGTCTTACAGGCAAGCTTCTGGCCGCCGTTGACGAACATCGCGTCGGAGCCGCACACCGCCTGCCGGCAGGAGTGGCGGAACGTGAGCGAGGAGTCGTACGTGTCTCGCGCGTACATCAGCGCGTCGAGGACGGTCATCCCCTTCGTGAACGGGACGTGGAAGGTGTCGAACCGCGGCTCCTGTTTCCCCTCGACCTGCGGGTCGTAGCGGAACACCTTCAGCTCGACCGTGCTCTCGTCGGCGGCCGCCTTTTCTGCTTCCTCCTCCTGTCGCTGCTGGCGGCGCTCGGCCGCGCGGCGCCGCTTCTCGGCGCGGCGCTCCTCGCCCTTCGAGGCCGGCTCCGTCTCGGTTTCGGCCTCGGTCGATTCCTCGGTCTGCTTCGGAATTTGCGTGCTCATTGTCGGTTCAGTAGAGTCCGATGCCCGCCCACGCGTTCGCGGTGCGGATTCCCTGCGCGATCAGCACGACGCTCGCGGCGACGAGCGTCCACTTGATCACTGTGCGTTTCGTGCCGGTGAGCCCCTGGTTGACCAGCGCGTTGTAGACGCCGTTGACCCCGTGGAACGTCGCTGTCACGAGGAAGAGGATCATCAGCGAGTAGTAGCTCAGCTGCTCCATCCGGCCGGAGCTGGCGAGGAACGACACCTCGTCGGCGTGGTGGACGAAGTGGAGCAGGAAGAAGTGGAACGCCAACACGACCAGCAGGAACACCGCCGTGATCCGCTGGAGCAGCCACATCCGGCCGCCCGACTGGAACGAGGAGTAGCGCTCGGCCATCTCAGAACGCCCCCGCGATGAACGTCGGCACGGACGCGACGGTGATCGCTCCGGTGAGGACCAGCGACGCGTAGAAGCTCTTGTCCTGTGCGTCCAACCCGATGCCGAGGTCGGTGAGGAGGAGCCGGGTGCCGTTGAGCATGTGGAAGACGGCGACCGCCAGCAGGCCGACCTCCAGGATGCGGACGAGCAGCAGCCCCTCCAGCGAGACGATCGTCTGCGTGTACACGTCGTTGCCCGCGGCGATCGCGGCTTCGCTGGCGCCGGCCGCCGGAATCCCCGTACTCAACACGGCGATGTGCGTGAACAGGTACCCGATGAGCACCCATCCGGTGAACTTGTGGAAGATCCACGCCCACATCCCCGCCTCGAACTCCCGCCAACGGCCGAAGTCCTCGATGAGGCCTCGATTGTACGACTGACTCATACCTAACGGTTCTGAACCGGGGTCGTATAGTAGTTACTAACACGGCGGGGCTCGCTCCCGGATCTCGGCGAGCGACGAACGCCCGCGAAACGGACGCAACGACCCGAAATGGCGGATTTTTGAACGCTCCGCGAGAGCCGGCTCGCGGCGGCGCGACGCGGTCGGACCGGCCCGTGAGACCGGGTTTCAGGGACCGCACCGTCACGGAAGCCTTTTATGTTCCACTCCCGCTTCTTCGGTCGCAATGGCGAAAGGCGAAGTCGATTTCTTCAACGACACTGGCGGCTACGGTTTCATTTCGACTGACGACGCGGACGAGGACGTGTTCTTCCACATGGAGGACGTCGGCGGTCCGGACCTCGAAGAGGGTCAGGAAGTCGAGTTCGACATCGAGGAGGCGGACAAGGGTCCGCGCGCGTCGAACGTCACCCGTCTGTAAGTCGGCGACGACACCCGAGGCGAATCGGCTTTTCGACCGCTTTCACCCTTCGAGCGGCCGCTCCGGATCGCGGGCCACCGCGGGCGGTAGGCCCGGTCGGCGCCGACGGCGAAACACCCGATCCGACCCCGACCGATAGGGATTTACCGCTCGTTGACTGACTAGTCAGTCAATGAGCGACGCGCCGAGCGCGGCGGAGGAGATCATGGACGGGGTGTACAGCGCCCTCCGCGCTCACGGGTACGCCGACCTGACGATGCAGGACATCGCCGACGAGTGTTCGAAGAGCAAGTCGCTGCTCCACTACCACTACGACACGAAGGAGGACTTGCTCGTCGCCTTCCTCGACTACGTCGTCACCGACTCGGAGGAGCGGATCGCGGCCCGCGCCGACGACCCGCCCGTCGAGCGGCTGGTCCAGTTCGTCGGGTGGTTCGTCTTCGCGCCCGACGAGGCCGACCGCGAGGCGTTCCACATCGCCCTGTTGGAATTGCGCACGCAGGGACCGTTCAACGAGCGGATCCGCGAGCAGCTGGCGCGCAGCGACCGGCTGCTGCGGGGCACCGTCGCCGACATCCTCGGGGACGGGATCGATGCCGGCGTCTTCCGCGACGTCGACGCGGAGGAGACGGCGGCGCTGCTCGTGGCCACCCTCGACGGCGCCCGGACCAGACAGATCACCCTCGCCGGCGCCGGGCGCGACGACGACGCGGCCGGCTACACCCGCGAGGTCGCAGAGGCGACGCTCCGGCGGATCGTCGGCCCGCTGCTCGCGGAGGGCATGGAACTGCCGCCGCTCGACGAGTCGATCGACGCGCTTCGGGGCGACGCCGACCCTGACGAATCGGTCGACGACGACGGAGCGGCCGGCAGGTCCACGGACCCCGGCGAATGAGCCGCTTCGGGTTCGAGCGACCGCCGCCGGTGCTGCTCGCGGTGATCGCGAGCACGTTCTTCGTCGGCTTCGGCGGCGGCGTCGTCTTCCCGATCCTCCCCAACCTCGGCGCAGTCCTCGGTATCTCCGCGTTCATGGTCGGCGCGATCCTCTCCGCGAACCGGTGGGTTCGACTCATCGCGAACGCGCCCGCCGGCGCCCTCGTCGACCGGTACGGGACCCGGACGCCGTTCGTCGCCGGGCTGTTCGTCGAGGGGGTCGCCACGCTCGGCTACGTCGTCGCGCTCGCGATGCCCCCCGCGGAGGCGCTCCGTCCACTCGCGGCCTCGCTCCCCGCGTTCGCCGTCGGCCCGTTGGTCGTCGGTCCCGAGCAGTGGTTCGCCCCGGTCGGCGTCGCCGTCGCGCCCGAGACGTGGTTCCTGCTCGCGCGGGTCCTCTGGGGGCTCGGCTCCGCGGCGGTGTTCGCGACGGCGTACACCATCGCGGCCGACCTCTCCGACAGCGGTTCCCGGGGGACGAACATGGGGATCGTCCGCGGCGGGATCACGATGGGGTTCCCGGCCGGCCTCGTCCTCGGCGGCGTCGTCTCCGCGCTCGCGGGCAACGTCGCCGCCTTCGCCGTCGCCGCCGCCTTCGCGCTCACCGCGAGCGCGGTCGCCTACCGGTACGTCCCGGAGACGCACGTCACCGGCGACCGCTCCGACGACTCGATCAGGCCGTGGGAGATCGACACCGCTGTCCCGGCGCTGACGGTCGGGCTGGTCAACTTCGGACTGATGTTCGCGTACATCGGCGCGCTGTTCTCCACGCTCGTCTTGTTCCTCGGCGCGAACGACATCTCGCTGTTCGGTCTCGCCCCGCAGGGCACCTCCGGGCTGTTCATGGCCGGAACGGTCCTCTCGGCGGCGTTCTTCATGCTCGTCGGCGGACGCGTCTCCGACACCCGCGACTCCCGCACGCCGATCCTCCTGACCTTCCTCGTCGTCTCGTTCGTCGGGTTCCTGCTGCTCGCGCGGGCCGGCTCGGTCCTCTCCTTGGGTCTCGCCTGCGTTTTCATCGGCGCGGGACAGGGCGGGACGAGCGGCCCGATGATGGCGCTGCTCGCTGACCTCACCCCCGACGAGCGCATGGGGCGCGCCTCGGGAACGAACAACGTCCTCGGCGACGTGGGGGGCGGGCTCGGCCCCATGGTGTCGCTCCCCCTCATCGAGGCGGTCGGCTTCACGCCGATCTACGCCGCCTGCGCCGTCCTCCCGCTGCTGGCCGGCGTCGTCCTCCTCTTCGGAGTCCGACGGGAGACCGGGACGTTCCTGCCCGGGCAGGCCGCGGGCGAGGCCGGCGGGAACGACCCCGTCGCGACGGACGCGTAGCCGCGCTCGTCGCCGCCCGACCGGCGGGACGGGAACTCCTTCCGGCGGGGCGTCGGGACGCCGTATGCGAACCGCTATCGCCCCCTGCCCGAAAGAACAACCGTTAAAAGTCGGCGTCGGGTTCGTACGGACATGGCTGGAACTATCGAAGCGCTCGTCCCCGGCGGGCAGGCCAACCCCGGCCCGCCGCTCGGTCCCGAGCTCGGACCGACGCCGGTGGACGTTCAGGACGTCGTCGAGGAGATCAACGACGAGACCGCTGCCTTCGACGGCATGGAGGTGCCCGTCACCGTCGAGTACGACGACGACGGCTCCTTCACCATCGAGGTCGGCGTGCCGCCCACGGCGGAGCTCATCAAGGACGAGGCCGGCTTCGACACCGGCTCCGGCGAGCCGCAGGAGAACTTCGTCGCCGACATGTCGATCGAACAGGTGAAGAAGGTCGCAGAGCAGAAGTCGAGCGACCTGCTCGCGTACGACACGAAGGCCGCCGCCAAGGAGGTCGGCGGCACCTGCGCCTCCCTCGGCGTCACCATCGAGGGCGAGGACGCCCGGACGTTCGACGACCGCGTCGACGCCGGCGAGTACGACGACGTCCTCGACGAGTAACGCTTTTTTCCGGCTCTCCGCTTTCCGGCGCCGCTTTTGATTCCGACCCGTTACACCGCGGTCCGCGTCATCGGGGTGCGTGCCCTCCGCACCGTCCGGGTTCGGGCCGTCCGCGGAGGCGGCCACTTATGAGCGGACCGGACCGACACGTCGGTATGCCGGATCTCAACCCGATCGCGAAGCGGATCCACAACGTCCAGCCCCGACCGGTTCGGCTCGAACTCGACTCCGGCGAGACCGGCGTCTTCGAGTTCTCGTCGACGGAGTTCTTCCAGCGGGAGTTCCGCGGCGAGGGCGTCCGAACCGACGGCGACGCCGACGCCGAGTTCCGCCTGATCAGCTCCGAGGACTACGAGGACATCCTGCTCGGCCGCTCCGGACCCGACGAGGAGGGGTGGTCGATGGTCGGCGAGGTGGTCGCGGCCGAGCGCGCCGAGGGGTAGCCGGACCGCCTCGTCAGCGGAGCGCGCTCAGCGGACGACCGTGACGGGCACCTCGGCGCGGCGCACCACGCCCTCAGCGACGCTGCCGAGGAGGACCCGCGAGAGGCCGGTCCGGCCCCGGCTCGCCAGCACGAGGTGGTCGAACGGCTCGCCGTCCTCGCCGTCTTCGCCGACCGGCTTCTCGCCGCCCGCGACGCCGAGGATCGTCTTCGTCGGGCGGCCGACCTCCAGCCGCGTCTCGACATCCCGGTCGACTATCTCCGACACTTCGGCGAGGACCCGTTCGCCGCGCTGCTTGGCGCTCTCGTACCACTGGTCGGACGCGCCCGGGAACCCGCCGTCGGCGCCCGTCGCCGAGTCGGCGGGGTTGATCACGTGAAGGGCCGTGAGGTCGGCGTCCGGCCACTCGTCGGCCGCGAACCGCAGCGCCTCGGCCGCCTCTTCCGACCCGTCCACCGCGACGAGGATGCGCTTGCTCATACGCGGCGGTTCGACTGCTCCGGACAAAAAGGGCGGCGATGAGTTCGAGTCGGCGACAATTCACCGCGAGGCCGTAGGCCGGGACCGGGCGGCGGGGCAGTCGGTCGCGGAGCGCTCGCCGGCCGCGCGGCGCTCGTCTCAGTCGTGCCGCGTCACGCACTCCGAGAGGCCGATCAGCTCGACGGGCTCGGAGTTGTCCGGCGAGTAGACGACCATCTGCCCCTTCTCCATGTACGGCACCTTGCCGGCGAGGTTCGACGGGATGTTGACGCTGGAGATCGCGTCCTCGTCGCCGAGGTTCAAGACGATCTTCGTGTTCACCTGCTTGAACACCGACTCGGCCACGTCCTGGGGGTCCTGCGTGATCAGGAACAGGCCCAGCCGCTCCTTTCGGCCCTGCTTCGCGGCCTCCGTGAACTTCTGGACCACCTTCTGGGCCTGGACGTTGTCGGCGTCGGCGAGGAAGTTGTGCGCCTCGTCCATCCCGACGAGGAGCGGCGTCTCCTTGATCCGGTCGCTCTCCGGGTCGTTCGAGAGCTTGTCGTCGACGAGTAGCCCCGCGACCGCGAGGACGACGATCTCCTTCTGCCGGGAGGTCGGCAGGTGGTAGGTTGGGACGACCGAGAGCCCGCCGGGGCGCACGAGGGTGTGGTCCAGCTCCGTGATCGGCTTCGCGTCCTGATCGAAGATCCCGCTCGGGACCCCGCGGACCCGCCGTTTGACCGCGTCGAACGTCGCCTCGTGGATCCGACCGCTCTCGTGGAGCTCCTCTTTGAGCGCCGGGTCGTCGAGGTACGAGAGGAACTCGCTGTAGGTGCCCGCGTCGCCGTAGTTGTCGAAGAACCGGTTGATGAGGGTCAACAGCGCGGGGTACTGGTTGTCGTTGAGCCCGGAGCCGGCGACCAGCCACGGCATGTCCTTCGCCAGCGAGAAGGGGATCGTGAACTCGACGCGCTCGGCGCGGTGCCCCTCGCCGGGGTACGTCGCGTTCGCGACGCGGGGCACGAGGGCGACGGTGTCGTCGTGGCCCCCGTGGGCGATCCCCTCGCGTTCCAGTCGGCGCGCGAACGCGTCGTCGAGGTCGGGGTTGTCGTCGTGCATCTGCGCGTACTCGTCCTGCGGGTCGAACTGGACGACTGCCATTCGCGATTCGCGGCCGTCGCCCATCGGGTAGGTTCGGTCGGAGTCGAGGTACTGGCGGAGGACGTTCTTCGAGGCGTGGGTCTTCCCGGAACCGGTGCCGCCGGCGACGAGCGTGTGCCGGAACGCGAGCGGGTCGCCGTCGCCGTAGTCGTCCTTGACGCGGTAGTCGACCGTCGGGGGCTCCGCCGCGGTGCGGACCTTCTCGCCCCCGACGGAGAGGTGGCCGAGGAAGACGCCGTCGTCGGGGATCTTCAGCCCCGTCTTGATCTCGGCGTCGTCGTCGGCCTCCTCGACGACCGCGCCCGGCTTCGGCACGCGGTCCGTCATCCGGCGTTTCATCCCCTCGCCCTCGCCGTAGACGACGGACATCGGCTCCAGGTCGGCGACGAACTTGTAGTCGCGCTCGGCGAACTCGTCGCGGCGCATCTGCCGGCGGGCGTGGATCTCGGTCGCGTCGTCGGACTGGAACTCCTGCGCGTACTCCAGTCCCGTGATCCGACAGAACAGCCGCTCGCCGTCCGGGTACGGGATCAGGAGGTACTTTCCGAGCCGCACCGACTCGCGGTTGCCGGTCGTGACGAACGCCTTCAGCGACGTCTCGTCTTCCTCCTCGGCCACGCGGAGCCCCTGAGAGACCGACACGACGCCGAGCCCCGCGTCGCTGCCGGCCGGCGTCGCGTCGTAGGCGGCGAACGCCTCGTCTTCCGCGTCGCCGCGCGCGTCAGCGGTCCCGGCTTCGGTCGCCGAATCACCCCCCGCATCGGCCGCACTCCCGCCGTCGGCCGCCGAGGCAACCCCGCCGTCGGCCGTGGAGTCGCCTCCGCCGTCGGCCTCGCTCGGCGCGCCGCCGTCGCCGTCACCGTCTCCGGTGAACTCGGTGAAATCCTCCAGCGTCATGGCGTATCCACCGGCCGCCGGGCCGAAAGCGTTTGCCCTCCCACCGGGACGCACGGGAACCCCTCCCGCGGCGCCCTTATCCCGCTCGACCCCGTACCCGTGCCATGATACTCGTTCGCGGCAGCGGAGGCGGGACGGACCTCACCGGTACGGTGTTCGAGCGCGGCGAAGAGCCGCCGGCGTACAAGGGCGCGCCCGACGAGGACGCGCCGTACGTGTGGGTGTGCGACTCCTTCTACGAGGTCGAGAGCGGCGGCTCCCCGCTCGTCGTCGACGGCGAGGAGATCCGCGTCGCCTTCGAGGAGCCGATGCCCCGCGGGTTCGACACGCGCGACCAGGCGGTCGAGGCGGCCCGCGACCACGTCCGGACGCAGTTCGCGCGGATCGGCGTCGACCCCGATGACGTCGACATCGAGGTGACCGCGGCGGACCCCGCCTGAGTCTCGCCTCGCTTTTACCTGCCCCGCCTCGGTACGGGTCGGTATGTCCGAACCGTCGGAGGACTTCGACCCCGAGTCTCGGGAGGAGCGCGAGGTCGCCGCCGAGGCCGCCGGCGACCGGTCCGATTTCCTCTCGCTGATGGGCCACGCATACCGCGGCGAGCTCGGACGGACGAGCTCGTGGCGGACCCGCATCGACCGCACGACCAACTGGGCGGTCGTGGTGACCGCGTCTCTGCTCACGTGGACCTTCTCGAGCGCGTCGCGGCCGCACTACGTGCTGCTCATCGGGCTCGTCATGCTCAGCGTCTTCCTCGGCATCGAGACGCGTCGGTACCGCACCTTCGACGTGTGGCGGTCCCGCGTCCGGCTGCTGGAGGAGAACGTGTTCGCGAACGCCCTCGATCCGGAGGGCGTCGAGCAGTCGAACTGGCGGGCGCTGCTGAGCGAGGACCTCCGCGAGCCGACGATCAAGATGCCGGCCGTCGAGGCGGTCTCGCGGCGTCTCCGACGGGTGTACGCGCCGCTCGTCTCCGTCCTCGTCGCCGCGTGGGTCGTGCGGCTCACGGTGTTCACCGCCGCCGGAAACGGCGTCGTCGCGACGGCGTCGGTTGGGCCGATCCCCGGCGCGCTCGTGCTCGCGCTCGTCGGCGGGTTCTACGTCGTCGTGATCGCGCTGACGGTTCGGCGGGCGCCGAGACGAGCTAAAGGAGAGATGCAGGCCGCCGAGGACGCCGAGGAGTGGAAGTGAACCAGACGGCCTCGCGAAGCCAGACGAGGCGATCCGCGACTCCCGCAACCCCTTTTCGCTCGGGGCACTACCGAACCGTATGACCGAGCTACCGGACCGCGTCGTGGGCGACGCGCGGACGAGCGACTTCGGGTGGAGCCTCCTCACGGACCTGACCGACATCGGGAATCGAATGGCCGGTTCGGCCGGCGAGCGGCGCGGCGCGGAGCGCGTCGTCGAGGCGTTCGAGGCGGCCGGCCTGCGGAACGCCGGGCTCGACGAGTTCGAGATCCCCGGCTGGTGGCGCGGCGACTCCTCGCTGTCGGTGTCGGGCGCGGTGGAGCGACACCACGGGAACTCCCACGAGGTGATCGCGCTGCCCGGGACCCCGAGCGGCGAGGTGACGGCCCCCCTCGTCGACGTCGGCGACGGCACCGACGAGGAGTTCGCGGCCGCGGGCGAGGCGCTGGACGGCGCGGTCGCGATGGCCTCCTCTCGCACGCCGGAGAGCCACGACCGGTGGATCCACCGGATGGAGAAGTACGTCGCGGCGGCGGAACGCGGCGCGGTCGGGTTCGTCTTCCGGAACCACATCGAGGGGGCGCTCCCGCCTACCGGCGAGATCGGGTACCACAACCGACCGGGGCCGATCCCCGCCGTCGGCGTCTCGAAGGAGGTCGGCGACCGGCTCTCGCGGCTCGCCGAGACGGCCGCGGACGGCGACGGCGGAGGCGGCCGCGGCTCGGGAGCCGACCGCCCGACCGTCTCGCTCGACGTCGACTGCCGCAACGAGCCGACGACCTCGGTGAACGCGGTCGCGGAGGTCGGCCCGGACACCGAGGAGGCGGTGTACCTCACCGCCCACGTCGACGCCCACGACGTGAGCGACGGCGCCAACGACAACGGCGCGGGGTCGGCGCTCGTCGCGGAGGTCGGTCGCCTGCTCGCGACGGTCGAGGGCGACCTCGACACGCGGGTGCGCCTCGTCACCTTCGGCTCGGAGGAGATCGGGCTGTGGGGGGCATACCACTCGGCGGAGACGACCCCGAAGGAGGATATCGCCTGCGTGGTGAACCTCGACGGCGCGTGTAGCTCGCGGAACCTCCGCGTGGGGACGAACGGGTTCGACGGGATGCGCGAGCCGTTCGAGGCGGTCGCGGACGCGTTCGATGCCCCCCTGACGACCGGCGAGACGATCTCGCCCCACGGCGACCAGTGGGCGTTCGTTCAGGAGGGAATCCCGGCCGTGATGGCGTCGACGACGAGCGACCAGTCAGGGCGCGGCTGGGGCCACACTCACGCCGACACCATCGACAAGCTCGACTCCCGCGACCTCCGCGAGGTGGCGACGCTCGTGACCGCGGCCGTCTACCGGTTCGCGACGGGTGACGTGGGGGCGGACCACCGATCGCGGGAGTCGATCCGCGACGCCATCGACGAGGGGTACGTCGAGGAGCTGAAGACGGGCGGGCGGTGGCCCTACGACGGGTAAGCCCGGGAGGTCGACGAAAGACACCCGGCAGAGGCCGGCGTCGAGTCCGGACCGCGCGCCGCGTCAGTCGAGCGCCGAGGCGCGGGCCGCCGCGAACGGGACCAGCATCTCCGCCGGGTTGAGCCCGCCGTGCATCCCGACGTACGACAGTTTCTCCGGCTCGACGTCGCCGAACCACACTCCCGAGTCGCGGTGCGTGACGATCAGGTCGCCGCAGCGCCGTCGGAACCGGTCTGAGACCGGGCGGTCGCCGAAGAGGTCGCGGTCGATCGCCTCCCGCCGGGTGAACGTCCGCGCGTCGTGGTCCGAGAGCGCTCGCCGCGCGTCCGGGACCGTTCCCGGTCGCAGGTGGAGGTGAACGTTGCGGGGGCTGCCGGACATCTTGACCGGCGTGCCGTCGGCGTGCCGTCGGAGGTTCCCCGTCACCGCCTCGTTCGCCGAGAGGTCGAGATTGGCGTCGGGGTCCGTGTTCACGTGGCCGTGGTCGGCCGTCACGAGCAGCAGCGTCCGCTCCGCGGTCCGCCGATCGACCCGCCGCAGAGCGGCGGTGACCTGCTCGCAGACGGTCGCCACCGTCTCGCCGTACGCCCGGCCGTCGGTGCCTTCGGCGTGGGAGACGTGGTCGACGTGCGGCACGTACGCGTAGACGTATCCGGGGTCGCCGCTCGCCGCGACCGCCGCCGACAGGCGCTCGCCGAACGAACCGAGGCCGTCGTAGACGTGCTGGGTCACGTCCTCGCCGCCGGCGTCGAACGGCTGGAGGCGGTGACAGTCGACCCCCGCGTCGCGCATCCGAGCGTAGAGCGACTCGCATCCGACGACCGACCCCTCGAGGACTCGCTCCGCCGCCGCGCCCGATTTCACATCCCCCCCGAGCGGCAGGAACGCCGTGTCCAACCGGGGGTCGTAGACGTTCCACCCGACGCACCCGTGTTCGCACGGGAGTCGCCCCGTCTCGAGCGTGGTGATCGCCGCCGCGGTCTCGGACGGGTAGACCGAGGTGAGCGGGGTCACCGTTCCCGCCTCGGTGAGCCGGTCGAGGAGGTCACACCGTGGGCGGTGGCGCTTCCAGCCGTCGAGGCCGAACCCGTCGACGAGGAGGAGGACGACCGTGTCCACGTCCGTCTCGACGCCGTCGAACACGTCGCTCGGGAGGGCGCGGCGGCCGCCGGCGTCGAGCACCGATCGGACGGTGTCCGGGACGTTCCCGAAGCAGTAGTCCTCGTACGCCGGGAAGAGGTAGCCGTCGCGCTGCTGACGGTCTCGAAGGACCCGCTCGATATCGTCTCGAAACACGGTAGCGGTCGTAGAGAGGTCCCGACGCCCTCCGGGCGGATCGTTTCTTAACCTGTCGTGAGCGTCTCGTCGGTCCTCGGCGAGCGCCTCTCGGCGTGGCCGCGAGGGGACCGGCGGGGCGGGGCGCCGACCCCGAGTCCGGCGCGGCGGCTCGCGGACGACTCGTCAGGCCGCCGCTCGGCTCACTCCTCGTCGGAACCGTCGCAGACGCCGAGCGGGAGCGACTCGGGGGCGTCGCCGTCCGCGTCGAGGCCGGCGTACGCGTCGTCGATGAGCCGGGCTAACTGCGTCTCGGGGCTCACGCCGCGGGCGGCGGCGAGGGCCGCGAGCCGCTCGTACTGCTCGTCCGGCACGGTCACCGTTCCCTCGTCCATACGCGGCGCTCCGTCCCGAAGCTACAAAAGCGTTGGTCCGGCCCCGCTCGCGGGCGATCAGTCCGGCTCACGACGAGTCGGTCCGGTCTCCCCCGTACGCGGCGTCGATCGGCTCGCCCTCCGCGAAGCGATCGAACAGCGCGTTCATCACCGACGACTCGGCGCGAGAGAGGTGCTCCCAGACGGTCGTCGAGCCGAGGCCGAGTTCGGCGGCGACCTCCTCGACGCCCACGCCGCCGCCGTGGTCGTAGTAGCCCGCGGCGATCGCGGTGGCGAGGACCTCGCGCTGCCTGTCGGTGAGCCCGTCGAGGAGGCCGGACGCGGGGAGCTGCGGCGAGCGCTCGATGGACGCGAGCTCCACGTTCCGCGCCAGTTCCACCTCGTTCCCGCCGCGTTCGAGCTCGCGCATCACCGCCGAGAGGTCGTCGTCGTCCTCCAGGTACGCCGTCCAGCGCTCGACGCCGCCGGAGATGGTCGTCCCCGTCCGGTAGTGGATCCCCAGCCGCGAGAACCGCTCGCCGATCCCGTCCCAGTCGGCGGCCGAGACGTCGATCGTCAGTGCGACGTAGGCGTGGGCGCCCTCGATCGGCGCGAGCGGCTCGGCCGACACGATCAGGTCGAACTCGCGGAAGTCCTCGACGAACGCCGCGATCTCCGCCGCCGGACCGGTGAGCTCGGCGATCCGCTTGCGCTCGGACCCGCTGCCGGTCATCGAGGAGACGGACCGGTACCGCACCTCCGGGTGGCGCGCGCTCACCTCGCACTCCGGCTCCCCCGCGTGGTGGATCCGGAACGTCACTTCCCGCATGGCCGATTCGAGGTCGCCGAGGTTCAAACGGGTTCCGGACCGGTCGCGAGCCGTCCTCGTCGGTGGCGGCGCGTCGTCGGTGGCGGCGCGTCGGCGGTGGCGGCGCGTCGGCGGTGGCGGTGCGTCGTCGGTGGCGGCGCGTCGGCGGCGCGGGCGCGGTCAGTCGCTGCGCCCCATCGCGTAGAACTCGTCGTTCGGACGCATGTCCGCGACGGTCGCCATGCGGTTGGAGAGGTTGAAGAAAGCCGCCACGGAGGCGATGTCCCACACTTCCTCCGGGGAGAAGCCGGCGTCTCGGAGCCGCTGTACGTCCTCGTCAGTCACGGCCTCGGGCGACTCGGTGAGCGTGACGGCGAAGTCGAGCATCGCCATGTGGTGGTCGGAGACGTCGGCCTGCCTGTGGTTCGTGGCGAGCTGGTCGGCGAGCTTCGGCGCGCCCGCGTAGATCCGACAGAGCGCGCCGTGGCCGACCACGCAGTAGAGGCAGTCGTTCGCGCCCGACACCGCGACGACGATCATCTCGACCTCCTCCCGAGCCAGCGGCGTGTCGGACACGAGCGCGTCGTGGTACGCGAAGAACGCCCGAAAGTGGCTGGGCTTGTACGCGAACGCCGAGAACACGTTCGGCGTGAATCCGGCGTCTTCCGTCTCCTCGTCGATGCGGTCGCGGAGGTCCTCGGGGAGGTCTTCGTAGTCGGGCACGGGGAACCGTCGCATCGCGTCCTCGTTCATACCCCCAAGCGCGCGCCGTGACCACAAAGCCGTTCCCCCGGACTACCCATCGCTTCGCTGCTCTCCAACGTCTCGAACGGTCTCGTCGACCTGGGCGGTTGATTTATGCGGGGGCGTGCCGTGCGTTGGCACACGCATGCCCGACCCGAGCGACGCCGGTCCGGGAGCCGGCGACAGCGACCGCCGGCCGGCGCCGAGTTCGGGAGAGGCAGACCGGACGGCGGTCGTGGAGCGGCTGTACGGCGAGGTCCCCTTCCACCGGCGGCACAACCTGGAGGTGCTCGCCGTGACACCCGAGCGCGCCAGCGTCAAGCTGCCGTTCGATCCCGGGCTCGTGGGCAACCCCGACCTCGGCGCGGTCCACGGGGGCGTCGTGAGCGCGCTCGTTGACCTCGCCGGCGCCGCCGTTTTCGTCGGCGGGCGCGAGGCGTTCACGCCCACCATCGACCTCCGCGTGAACTACCTCGAGGCCGCCGGCCGGGAGCCGCTGTACGCGACGGCAACGGTTGACCGCCGCGGCGCCGACATCGGCGTGGCGAGCGTCGAAGTCGAGTCCGGGGACGCTGTCTGCGCGACCGGCACGGGCGTCTACAAGCTCACCGATGACTGAGTTCCCCGTCGACGGCGTCGTGGACGCGCACGTCCACCTGATGCCCGAGCGGCTGATGGCCGCCATCCGAGAGGCGCTGGGCGAGGCCGCGGGCTGGACGTTCGACCACCCGACCGACCGCGACCGGATGGAAGCGGCACTGACCGCCGCCGGCGTCGAGCGGTACGTCGCGCTCCCGTACGCCTCGCGCCCGGGGACGGCGGCCGACCTCAACGAGTGGGTGATCGAGGCTGCCGCGGACTCCGAGATGGCGGTCCCGTTCGCCACCGTCCACGCCGGCGACGACGACCCGGGGACCGTCGTCGCGGACGCCCTCGACGCCGGGGCCCGCGGCCTGAAGCTCCAGTTGCCGGTCCAGGGGTTCGCGGCCGACGACCCGCGGCTCGACCCCGCCTACGAGGCCGTCGCCGCCCGCGACGTGCCGGTCCTGCTCCACGCCGGGACGGCGCCGATGTTCGAGGACAGCCCCCACGTCGGCGTCGAGCGCTTCGAGTCGTTTCTCGCCTCCTACCCGGACGTGCGGGTGTGCGCCGCGCACATGGGGACGTACGAGGTGGACGCGTTCGTCGAACTCGCCCGCGACAACGGCAACGTCTTCCTCGACACCACCTTCGCCATGTCGAGCGTGGCCGAGACGTACATGGAGTTCGACCCGGCGACGGTCGCCGACGAGACGCTGATCGAGCTCTCGGAGTCGGTCATGTACGGCTCCGACTACCCGAACATTCCGTATCCGTACGCCCGGGAACGAGAGCACCTGCTTGCGCGGGATCTCCCGGTCGAAGCGCAACGGAACATGTTCTCTCGGACCGCGCGCCGCTTCCTCGACGGCGACTGAGCGACGATGCCGCCTCCTCGACGGCGACTGAGCGACGCCGATGCTCGGCGGGCGCTTAGTACCGCTCGTCCACGACGCCGGGCTCGTCGAGGTCGGCGACCAGTTCGACGGCGTCCGGGGTCACGATGAGGCGGTCGCCGAGCGCCGCGCGCAGTTCGTCGGCGTCGGCCTCGCCCTCGCAGATCACGACGAGGCGGTCGGTGGTCTCGGGCTGGGACACTTCGACGCGGTACTCACCGGTCAGTCCCTCGAAGCCGGCGAGCACCGTCTCGATGCTCTCCGGGTACACCTTCACGCCCTTGACCTTCAGCCGCTCGTCCGTGCGGCCGATGACGCCGTCGGGCAGCACGACCGTCCCGTCCCGGACCGCGAGTTCGGCGAGGTCGCCGGTCCGGTAGCGCACAAGGGGAACCCCCGCTTTTCTGAGGTGCGTCACGACGACCTCCCCACGCTTGCCGGCGTCCAGCACCTCGCCGGTGTCCGGGTCGACGACCTCCACCACCGCGTAGTCGTCGACGACGCGGAGGCCGTCCTCGGCCGCGGTCTCGGCCGCGACGGGCATGATGTGCCGCGTACCGAAGTAGTCCACCGCGGTCGAGGCGTCGAGCGCGTCCTTGACCGCCTCGCGGCGGCCGGGGATCGACGTGAACGGCTCGCCCGCGCCGACGAACGTGTCGACCGAGCCGCCCTCGGCGCCGATCTTCAGCGCGAAGCTCGGGTTGCCCACGACGGCGTCCACGTCGTACGCCTCGATGGTGGCGGCGGCCTGCTCGGAGTCGCCGGGGCCGAGCGGGAACACCTCCGCGCCGAGGCGTTCGAGCGCCCGATGGAGCACGTACCCGGTGCCGAACAGCTCGTAACCGAACGTGTTGACGACGCGGTCGCCGGGCTCGACGCCGGCGCGTTCGAGCACGTCCGCGTTGGCGGCGGCCTGGGCCTCGAGGTCGTCGGCCGTGTCGAACACCGGTCGCAGCTGCTCGCCCATCGGCGAGAACGTGACCATGGCTGCGCCGTCGTACAGCGACCCGCTCGGCGGCGCGGCCTCGAAGTCGGCCTCGAGCTCCCCCGCCGTGGTGAACGGGAGCGACCGGAAGTCGGCCCACGAGTCAACCGCCGTCGGGTCGACGCCCGCGTCCGCGAACTTCTCGGCGTAGAAGTCGCGGTCGGCGACCCGCTCCAACTGCTCCCCGACCGCAGCCAGTGTGCTGTCGTCGTACATCGCGTTAACACACGAAAAACTGGCACATAAATCTCCGTCACGGGCGGGGCGTCGAAGTCGACCGCGTCAGATCAGACGGATCGCGTCAGGTCAGACGGGAGCGACGCGACCGTATCGCGGCGCGCGGGCCGTCGCGCTCAGTACGCGAACGGCCACGTGCGCAGGTACTCCTTGATCTTGCCCAGCCCGGCCAACACCCCCTTCGGCTCGACGGCGAGCACGACGATGATGATCGAACCGAAGAACACCGGCAGCAGGGCGGTCGCGTTGGTTCCCGTGAGGTCGGCGAGGTAGTTCAGCCCGTCGTTGAGGTAGTCCTGCACGAGCGTGACGACGCCGACGCCGAGCAGCGCCCCCCACACGCGCCCGAGGCCGCCGAACAGCAGCATGACGT
Organism: Halorubrum sp. CGM5_25_10-8B; assembly: GCF_005435095.1. Taxonomy (NCBI): domain Archaea; kingdom Methanobacteriati; phylum Methanobacteriota; class Halobacteria; order Halobacteriales; family Haloferacaceae; genus Halorubrum; species Halorubrum sp. CGM5_25_10-8B. The sequence goes on from NZ_SGTY01000006.1 coordinate 213,068, forward strand.
AGTGTTCGAGCGTGAGCCCGAGGGTGAAGTACTCCGCGTTGATGAAGCCGATCTGGAACCCGAACAGCCCGCCCGCGACACCGATCATGAACCCGCCGATGGCGAACGCGAGCAGCTTGTTCTTGAACACGTTGACACCGAGGACGGACGCGGAGAGGTCGTTCTCGTGGATGGCGCGGAACGTCTTTCCGATCCCGGTCCGCGAGAGGTTCAGCGACAGCAACGCGAACACTAACAACAGCACCAGCGCGAGCAGGTACTTGTCGATGGTCGTGCCGAGGGCGCCGACCGGGCCGACGAGGCCCACGTTCGAGGGCACCGACTGGGTCGTTCCGCCGTGGATGAACGCGAGCTGCGGGTTCACGAAGAACCACTCCTCGGCGATGAACTGGAGCGCCAGCGTCGAGATGGCGATGTAGAACCCCTTGACCCGGAACGACGGGAGGCCGAAGCCGACCGCGACCAGCGCGGAGATCAGGCCGCCGACGGCGAGCGCCGGAAACAGCCCCGCGCCGACGGCGAGCAGCCTGCTCGTGCTGTACGCGCCGATGGCCATGAACGCGCCCTGCGCGAGCACGATCTCGCCTGCGTAGCCGAGGATGACGTTGAGCCCCAACACCGCGATGGCGAAGATGTACGCCTGCGTCAGCAGCGTCACGGTCCCGCCGCCGAGCAGGAACGGCGCGATGAAGGGGATCGGCAGCCCCAGGGCGAGCGCGATCTTCTGCGTCCGCCACCGGACGAGGCCCATCCGCGACTCGTAGTCGGTGAAGTACTCACCGCAGGGCATGCGACCACCCCCCTTCGGCCGCGGCCGTTCGAGTCGTCGGTACGCCGCCGGAGCGCCGCGTGGCGCGCGAACTGTGTCCGTTCATGGTCAGAGCCTCTCTATCCGCTCGGTGCCAAACAGGCCGTACGGCTTCACCAGGATGACGACGAGCAGGAGGATGAGGGGGAGTATCTCCCCGAACCCCGCGCCGAAGTTGGCCTGAACGTCCGTGAACGGGACGTACACCGCCGTGCCGCCCACGAGGTAGTACGAGCCGAGTTCCTGGAGGACGCCCACGACGATCGAGCCGATGAACGCCCCGGGGATGCTGTCGAGGCCGCCCAACACGACGGCGGCGAAGATGATGATCCCCGTGTTCTCGATGGAGACCGCCGCCCCGCCGCTGGAGGTCGCGAGCAGGATGCCGCCGATGGCGGTGATGGCGATCGAGAGCGTCCACGCGAGCGCGATGGTGCGCTCGATCGAGACGCCGAGCACCATCGCCGCCTGCTCGTCGCTGGCCGACGCCCGGAGGATCGACCCGGTGACGGTCTCGCGGAAGAACAGCATCAGCACGGCGACGACGACGAGCGCGATGGCGACGGCGATGGCGTACGCCGCCTGTATCGAGGTGCCTAGCGGGAGGCTGAGCTGGCCGCCGAACGTCAGCGCCGACGGGTACGCCTGCGCGTTCTGGCCGTACAGGAAGAAGACGACGCCCTCGAGGATGCTGCCGAGCGCCAGCGTCACGATGATGACTGACAGCACCGGTTCGCCGATGAACTGGCGGAACACGACGCGTTCGAGCGCCAGCCCGAGCACGAGGCCGAGCAGGACCGTCACGAGCACCGCGGCCCACGCGGGGATCGCCGCCGGGAGCACGGTGGCCGTGCCGAAGACCACGACCCCGTACGCGCCGATCATCGCGATCTGGCCCTGCGCGAAGTTCAGGACGCCGGTCACCTTGTAGATGAGCGAGAAGCCCATCGCCACGAGCGCGTACAGCGCGCCCAGTCCGAGTCCGCTCAGCGAGATGTCGATGAACGTGACCCAGTCGACCATCTAGCTCACCTCCAGTTCGCGGTCGTCGTCGAGGACCGGTTGGTCCACGTCGACGATGCGCATGACGCCGCGTTCATCGGACTCTCTGCCGTCTTGGTACGTGATCGTGAGCTCCATTGCTATCTCGGTGCTGCCGTCGTACAGGGCGGTCACGAGGTCGCCGTACCGGTCCACGGCGACCTCGCGGCGGAGCTTCCCGGTGCGGGTGAGCTCCCCGTCGTCGGCGTCGAACTCCTTGAACAGGAGCACGAACCGCCGGATCGGGTTGTCGAGGTCCTCGTTGGTCTCGGCGACCACTCCGCGAAGCAGCTCTAAGACCGGTTCCTTCCGCGTCAGGTCGCTGTACCCCGCGTACTGGATGTCTCGCTGGTCGGCCCACTCCGCGACGTTGTCGTACCGAATGTTCAGCACCGCGGTGAGCTCGGCGCGGTCGTCGCCGACGACCATCGCCTCCTTCACGTAGGGGTTGAACTTCAGCTTCGTCTCGACGCTGATCGGCGCGACGGCGGTGCCGTCGCTCATCTCCAACACGTCGTCCATCCGGTCGAAGATCCGCACGTGGTCGTCGTCGGTGAGCGCGCCGAAGTCGTCGGTGTGGAGCCAGCCGTCCTCGAACGCCGACTCCGTCTTCTCCGGCATCCCGTAGTAGCCGGAGGTGACGACCGGGCCGCGGACGAGGAGTTCACCGCCCGGCGTGATGCCCACCTCGACGTTCGGGAACACCTCGCCGACCGTCTCGACCTGGACATCGTCGTCGCGGTGCATCGTCACGAAGCCGCACACCTCAGACTGCCCCCAGATCTGCTTGAGCGGGACGCCCATCGCGTGGTAGTACTCGAAGTGGTCCTCCCCGAGCGGGCCCCCGCCGGTGTAGACGTTCTTCGCGCGCTTCAGCCCGATCTTGTCGAGTATCGGGCGGTACGCCACCCAGTACGACAGCCAGTGGGCACCGCGCAGCCACGCCGGCGGCTCCTCGTCGTTCCTGTCGCCGATGACGTACTCGGCGTACTTCTCGCCGATGCTCGTCGCCTTCTCGTACACCCAGCGCTTGAACCGGGTGGTGTTCTCGACCTTCGCCTTGATATCCGCGACCCACGCCTCGTACCGCTTCGGCGACGAGAAGATGATCTCCGGGCCGATCTCGCGGAGGTCCTCCTCTTCCGTTTCGGGCTGTTCGGGGAAGTTCGCGGTCCAGCCGGCGACGAACGCGGCCGCGAGCAGGATCATCTGCTCGCCCACCCACGCCATCGGGAGGTAGGAGAAGTAGTCCGACTCCTTCGGCAGCGGGTCGATGTCGATGGCGGCGTTGGCGAGGTTCACGAGGTTGAAATGCGAGAGCCGGACGCGTTTCGGCATCCCCGTCGTCCCCGACGTGGGCGCGAGCATCGCGGTCGCCTCCGCGGGCACGGCCTGGATCTCGGACGCGAGGTAGTCGTCGCTCACGGCCCCGGACTCGCGGCGCTCGCGGCCGCGCTCCTCGACGTCCTCGTAGGCGACGATCTCCGGGTCGCCCGGCTCGGTCTTCTCGCCGTTCTCGTACCGGAACATCCCCTTGTCGTCCCGGTAGATGATGGTCGACAGCGACGGCACGTCGCCCGAGACGAGGAGGAGCTTGTCCACCATCTCTTGGTCTTCCGCGTACACCACCTCGGGCTCGAGCAGTCGGAGCTGCTTCTCGATGTCCTCGGGCAGCATGTCCTCGTAGTTCGGGGCCGCCATCCCGCCGAGGGACTGCGCGGCGATCCACGCCCACAGCTGGTGCGGGCGGTTGTAGCCGATGGTGAACAGCACGTCCTCGTCGCCGAACCCGTACTCCTCTAAGCCGAGCGCGAACCGCTCCACCCGGTCGTAGTACTCCTCCCAAGTGAACTCCTGCCAGACTCCGTACCGCTTCCAGCGCAGGGCGATGTCGTCAGGATGCTCGGCGGCGTGGTCGATGAGGATCTCGGGGAGCGCCCGGTCGGAGACGATGGGAACCGACTCGCCCTCCGGCGCGGTCAGGACGCGCTCGACGGAGAGCCCCGAGTCGTCGGAGTCGCCCGACGCGACGCCCTCGCTCTCGGCGTTGTCGGCCGCCATCTACTCGACCCCCGTGTAGACGCGGGCGACCTCGGGGTCGTTCGTCACCTCCTCGGGCGGCCCGCGGGCGATGACGCCGCCCTTCTGCATGACGATCATCCGCTCGGAGACGGCGGTGACGACTTCGAGGTCGTGCTCGATCATCACGAGCGTCAGCCCCTCCTCCTCGTGGAGGTCGGTCAGGAAGCGGATCATGTCGTACTTCTCGTCGAAGGTGAGCCCGCTCATCGCCTCGTCGAGTAGGAGCACGTCCGGTTCGAGCGCGAGCGAGCGGGCGAGGTCAACGCGCCGCTGGACGCCGAGCGGCAGCGTCGACACCGTCGTGTGGCGGTGTTCCCAGAGCTCGAGGTAGTCGAGTATCTCCTCGACGAACCGCATGTTCTCGGCCTCCGTCTTCCGGCCGGTCCCGTAGTACAGCATCGCCGAGAGTACGTTCGGGCGCTCGGCGACGGCCCGGGTCGTCATCACGTTCTCTAAGACGTCCTCGCTCTCGAACAGCTCCAAGCCCTGGAACGTCCGCCCGATGCCGTGGCGCGCGCGGTAGTGTTCCGGCCTGCCGCTGACCTCCTCGCCGTTCAGGAACACCTCGCTCCCGGCGTCGGGCGTGTAGAAACCGTTGAGGATGTTCAACAGCGTGGTCTTCCCGGCCCCGTTCGGACCGACGATGGACACCCACTCGCCGTCGGCGACACCGAGGTCCACGTCGTCGACGGCGGTGATCGAGCCGAACGTCTTGGTCACGTTCCGGCAGCCGATCGCGGCGTCCTCGGGAGAAACGTGAGTCCCGCCTCTGAGCGCCGCCGCCCGCGTCTCGGCCTCCTGATCGGCGCTCATCAGGTCCACCTCTTGCGGATCTTGTAGTGCCTGATGTCGGTGTAGCGGGAGTCCTCGCTGGACGTGCCGAGGTAGAACTCCTTGATCTCCTCGCGCTGGACGAGATCGTCGGCCGGGTCGTGAAGCTCTATCTGCCCGTTCTCCATGACGTAGCCGTAGTCGGCGATCTCCAGGGTGCGCTTGGCGTTCTGGTCGGCGATGAGCATCGTGATGTCCTCCTTCCTGTTGATCTCCACGAGCGTCTCGAAGATGTCCCTGACAAGTTTCGGCGCGAGGCCGAGCGACGGCTCGTCCAACAGGAGCAGGTTCGGCCGGTGGATGAGCGCTCGCGCGATGACGAGCATCTGCTGTTGCCCGCCGCTGGCGTAGCCCGCCTTGAGGTCTAAGATGTCCTCCAACTGCGGGAAGTACTCGAAGGCGATCTGGTAGTCGTCCTCGTCGAACCGGAACCGGCGGCCCTCGCGGTAGAGCCCGCACCGGAGGTTCTCCTCGACGGTGAGGTCCTCGAACACCCGCCTGCCTTCGAGGATGTGCGTGATGCCGCGGCCGACCATCTCGTTGGCGCCGTAGTTGGTCACGTCCTCGCCGCGCAGGAAAACGCGACCCCGCGTGACCTCGCCGCGCTCGCTCCGCCCGATGCCGCTGATCATCTTCAGTATCGTCGATTTCCCGGCGCCGTTCGGGCCGAGCAGCGCGACGATGTCGCCCTCGCTGGCCGACATCGAGACGCCCTGCACGGCGAGGAAGTGCCGGTCGTAGACGATCTCGACGTTGTCGAGTTCGACGACCGGTGGATCGCCGTCGCCCGCCGCGGCCGTCGCGTCCGCGGTCGTTTGCTCGTCGGTCGCCATCACAGTCCGATCCAGGAGTCGCGACGGGGCAGTTCGACGCTGGTGTCGAAGCTCAGGCTGCCGTCGGTGACCTCGAACAGCCGCCCGTTCATCGTCGGGCGCCGGTCGTCCTCCGCGTAGCTGAACGGCTCGGCGAGGCCGAACATGTCGTCGTCCTCGATGCCGAACATCCCCTGTCTGACGTTCGGCCCGGTCGTGACGTCGTTCCCGGCCTCGGCCGCGTTCTGCAGGCCCTTCAGCGCGAGCAGCGCGTGGATCACGCCGCGCACGTAGTTGAGTTGGGCGACCTCCGGGTCGTCCATGCTGCGCCCCTCGCGCTCGAAGTTCGCCTCGATGATCTCCGCGCCCCGGCCGCCGCTGTCGAGAGCGCCCTGGAACGTTCGGAACGCGTTGACGTATCGCACGCCCTCGAAGATGTCGGGCGACTGCTGGACCACGCGCTCGTCGACGGTGTAGGTCAGGCCGCACACCGTCAGGTCGGGGTAGATGTCCTGTCGGTCCTCCAAGAGCACCCGCATCGGCGCGGACGTGTTCTGGTGGATGAGGTAGTCGATCTCCTGGTCGCGGGCCTGTCTGAGCTGCGTGGTCGCGGAGTTGGCGGTCAGCGGGAGGTTGATGTCCGAGGCCACGTCGAGCCCGAGCTCCTCGGCGTACTGCTTGCCGCCCTCGACGGGCGACCGCCCGAACGCCGTGTTAGAGAAGATGAACCCGACCGTCGCCTCGGGGTCGTTGTCCGCGATCCACCGCAGGTGGGCGCGGGCCTGGCTGGTGTAATCGAGGTTCCCGAAGAAGTTGTACGGGAACTCCTCGGTGACGAGGTTCGCGGAGTAGGACGCGGAGACGTACACCACCTCGTCGTCCGCGACGGTGCCCGCCAGCGCCTCGGTGTCGGCGGTCCCCCAGCCGATGATCAGCGGCGGCGACGACTCCGAGGTGTACTGCTGGTAGTACTGCTGGGCCTGCGGCACCTCGTAGGCGTAGTCGTTGTTCGGATGGTCGATGCTCACGTCGAACAGGTCGTTCTCGTTGATGTACGTGATGGTGTCGCGAGAGCCGATGGCCGTCGGCCGGCCCACGTCGGAAGTCGCGCCGCTCTCGTCGTATATCCCGGGCACCGTAACGGAATCGGGCATCCCCCCGCTCCCTCCGCCGCCGCTGCCGCTTCCGCTGTCTCCGCCGTCCCCGCCGCCGATACATCCGGCGAGCGCCAGCGTCGCCGCTCCGGCGGCACCGCTCTTCAGGACGTTGCGCCGCCGGTACAGCCTCGTCGGATCCCCTGTGTTATCATTTGTCATGAGTATCTACCTACCACCCAGAGCAACGTACTACATAATCATTAGGGATGGATTCACTCGCCTGCGGGCGGTCATTCGGTCGCCGCGGCGCTCGAGAGCACCGCGCGGAGCGATCCGGTCCGCCGAAACAGTCAAATGCGAGTGCCGCAACGACTGTCGCATGTTCACTTTTGTCGTGGGTATCGACGCGGACGAGGACCGGGCCAGCGCGCAAGCCGAGACGATCGCGTCGATGCCGCTGGAGACGGACGACGTGACGGCGGTCCTCGTCCACTCGTTCAGCGAGAACAGGGAGGGGGGCACCGTCGAACAGGTAAAGTCAGTTCGGGTCGCTCGGTCGCGACTCGAAGACGCCGGGATCGAGGTGACGCCCGAGGGGTACGGCGGCGACGCGGCCCGAGCGATCCTCAACGTCGCCGACGAGTACGACGCCGACCAGATCGTCGTCGCCGGGCGGAAGCGCACCCCAACCGGGAAGGTCCTGTTCGGCAGCGTCACGCAGAGCGTCATCCTCGACACCGAACGGCCGGTCCTCGTCTGCAGCGGGGGCGAGTAACCGACCTCACCCTGCTTCGCTCGCGCTGACAGGCTCGCTCGTTGGGGGGGGCTCGCTCGTTGAGGG